>CANCPZ010000001.1 GCA_947380175.1 Bacteroidota bacterium
AAATGTATCAAAATTTGAAACTAAAATAAATTCCATTTTGCAAGAAATAGCTTGGACTTTACGTTAGAAAAAACATTTATTAACAAACTATCAATACTGAAATTAAGAATAACAATAATTCCTATTTTTGTGTTTACGATTTTAAAATATACTATGAGCGGATTGAAAAAGATTAAGAATGCATTGATTTCAGTGTATTATAAAGATAATTTGGAACCTATTATTCATCAACTAAATGCATTAGGTGTAAAAATATATAGTACAGGTGGCACACAAGAGTTTATTGAACAGCTTGGAGTATCAGTAACTCCAGTTGAATCATTAACATCATACCCTTCCATTTTAGGTGGTAGAGTTAAAACATTACACCCAAAAATATTTGGCGGAATACTTAGTAGACGTGAATTACAAAGTGATATTGACCAATTGGAAGAATATGAAATTCCTGAAATAGATTTAGTAATAGTTGATTTATATCCCTTTGAAGAGACTGTGGCTTCAGCCGCTTCCGAACAATCTATTATTGAAAAAATTGATATCGGCGGTATTTCATTGATTCGTGCAGCAGCAAAAAACTATGCGGATGTAGTAATTATTCCATCAAAAAATGAATACGCCACGCTTTTAACAATTTTAACCGAAGGCAATGGTTTTTCAACTTTAATTGAACGTAAATTGTTTGCAGGATCTGCGTTTAATGTTTCCTCGCATTACGATACAGCTATTTTTAATTATTTTAATGCAAACACTAACAATGTTTTTAAACAAAGTATTCAGCAGTCAAAAGTATTACGTTATGGCGAAAACCCTCACCAAAAAGGGGTTTTTTATGGCAATTTAAATGAATTGTTTACCCAATTCAATGGGAAAGAATTATCGTATAACAACTTATTGGATGTAGATGCTGCAGTTACTTTAATTGCAGAGTTTAAGGATACAACATTTGCCATTTTAAAACACAATAATGCATGCGGTTTGGCATCTCGTACAAATTTAGTTGATGCTTGGAAAGATTCATTAGCAGGAGACCCAACAAGTGCATTTGGTGGGGTGTTAATTACAAATACCGATTTAGATTTAGCAACTGCAGAAGAGATAAACAAATTATTTTTTGAAGTAATCATTGCTCCAAGTTACGATGAAAAAGCATTAGCAATTTTGAAATCAAAGCCTAATCGTATTATACTTCAACAAAAAAAAGTTTCTTTTGCTCCCAAATCATTCCGCACCTTACTAAATGGTGTAATTGAACAAGACAAAGATTTGAAAACAGAAACAGTAGCGGATATGCAAACCATTACAAAAACAGCTCCAACAGCTAACGAAATGGTTGATTTAGAGTTCGCAAATAAATTAGTTAAGCATACCAAATCAAATACCATTGTGTTTGCAAAAAATAAAACATTACTTGCAAGTGGTGTTGGACAAACATCGCGTGTTGATGCATTAAAACAAGCAATTGTAAAAGCTGAAAATTTTGGCTTTAACCTAAAAGGGGCTGTAATGGCTTCGGATGCATTTTTTCCTTTTCCTGATTGTGTCGAAATTGCTCACAACGCAGGAATTACAGCCGTTATTCAGCCAGGCGGTTCAATTAAAGATAAAGATTCTATTGCCTATTGTGATGCAAACGGAATGGCAATGGTAATGACAGGTACAAGACATTTTAAACATTAATAAATTAGGATTAAGGATGAGACCTTAGTTCAAAACAAAATTATTTTACTGATTGAGAAATTTCAACACTAAATTTCTCAATCCTAAATCTAAAAATCGAAAATGGGTTTATTTAACTTTTTAACACAAGAAATTGCAATCGACTTAGGAACAGCGAACACGCTGATAATATATAATGACAAAGTGGTTGTTGACGAGCCGTCGATTGTAGCTGTAGACCGGATGACAGGCAAAGTAATTGCAGTTGGAAAGCGGGCAATGCAAATGCATGGTAAAACGCATGAGAACATAAAAACCATTCGCCCCTTAAAAGACGGAGTAATTGCGGATTTCCACGCTGCAGAGCATATGATTCGAGGAATGATAAAAATGATTAACCCTGGGAAACGTTTATTTACACCTTCTTTGAAAATGGTAATTTGTATCCCATCAGGCATCACAGAAGTTGAAAAACGTGCAGTTCGTGATAGTGCTGAACATGCAGGAGGTAAAGAAGTGTATTTGATTCATGAACCAATGGCTGCAGCAATTGGTATTGGCATTGATGTTGAAGAACCAATGGGAAATATGATTATTGATATTGGTGGTGGAACAAGCGAAATTGCCGTTATTGCTTTGGGCGGTATTGTTTGTGATAAATCAATACGAATTGCGGGCGACGAGTTTACTTCGAACATTGAAGAATACATGCGAAGACAGCATAATATTTTAATTGGTGAACGCTCTGCTGAACGAGTAAAAATTGAAGTAGGCGCAGCAATGGCCGAAATTGACAATCCTCCGCCAGATTATGCTGTACACGGAAGAGATTTGATGACTGGTATTCCAAAAGAGATTTATGTTTCATATGTTGAAATTGCTCACGCACTTGATAAATCGATTGCAAAAGTAGAAGAGGCTATTTTAAATGCGTTGGAAATGACTCCACCAGAGCTTTCTGCAGATATTTACAGAACAGGAATTTATTTAGCAGGAGGAGGTTCTATGCTTCGTGGTTTAGATAAGCGTATTTCGTTAAAGACTAAACTGCCTGTGCACATTGCTGAAGACCCATTGCGCGCTGTAGCTCGCGGTACGGGTATTGCACTAAAAAATGTAAGCAGATTCCCATTCTTGATGAAATAATTTTTTAAAAGTTGTTAAATTGTTTTCTTCCCTTATTATTTTATTAAAATGGAAAGCTTGTTAAGTGATAATAAAAACAAAATAACCATTTAAAATAAAATCATTTAACAATGAGAAATCTCGTCACATTTATTTGGAAACATTCTTTTTTTGCCCTGTTTCTTATACTAGAATCAGTGTGTATGTATTTAGTAGTTCAAAACAATAATTTTCAACGTGCAAGTTTCATCAATTCATCTAACCAAGTTTCTGCATCAGTTCTAACAACATCAAAAAACATTGAAGATTATTTTTTATTGAAAGATGAAAATGAAAAATTAGCTACTGAAAATGCCCAATTACGTGCTCATTTAAAAGAATCGATATCTGCAATTGTAAATGATTTGGACTCATCAAAAACGGAATATATTGATCCTATAAAAAAAACAATTTATCGTCAAAAATACACCTATACAAGCGCCAAGGTGGTGAACAACTCCACTAATAGAAGAAATAATTTTTTAACGCTCAATAAGGGATCAAAACAAGGAGTTAAAAAAAACATGGCCGTAATTACCAATACGGGAGTTGTTGGTCAGGTAAAAGAAGTTTCTGAAAATTTTTGTACGGTAATGTCTTTATTGCATAGCGCAACAACAATAAATGTATTATTAAAAAAAGATGGCTCTTTTGGACCATTGCATTGGGATGGAGAAGATTTTAGTTTTGCTACATTAAGCGATATTCCAACGCATGTAAAATTAATACAAGGCGACACAGTGGTTACAAGCCCTTATTCAACTACATTTCCAGAGAACATTATGATTGGCACTGTTGATAGTTATGTGCAGGAATCTCGAAAACCATTTTTTACTGTTAAAGTAAAACTATCAACAGAATTTAAAAAATTAACATATGTTTACATCGTAAATAATATGTTAAAAGAAGAACAGGAAACATTGGAAAACAAGTCGGAAACAGATAAAAAAGAATAACGTGCTTACCGAAATTTTTAGAAATATAATTCGATTTTTTTTACTTGTTTTAGTACAAGTGCTCCTTATTAAAAATATTGAGTTAGGGCGATTTATAAATCCATTTATGTATGTTTTATTTATTATTATTTTACCTTTCGAAACTCCAAAATGGCTATTACTTTTTAGTGCGTTTGCATTAGGAATAGCAATCGACTATTTTTATGATACTGCCGGAATGCATTCCGCAGCATGCGTTTTAATGGCTTTCGTTCGTCCCGGAATATTAAAATTGTTTTCGCCACGAGATGGATATGAATTTGGAACACAGCCAACTGTCCAGTATTTAGGTATTCCATGGTTCCTTTCTTATGCAGGCATATTAATTTTTTTACATCACTTTTTTTTATTTTTTATTGAGGTATTTCGCTTCTCCGAATTTTTCTCAACATTCTTAAGAGTAATCATAAGCAGTGTTTTTACGCTTCTTTTAGTTGTAATGGCACAATATCTATTTCAAGGTAAAAAAGAACAGGGATGAACCAATTATCAGAGCGAAAAATTGTAATCGTTGGGGTTTTTATTTTGGTTGGTCTCGCCTTCATCACCCGCCTTTTTTATATTCAAGTAATTGACGACACCTACAAACTTGCTGCTATTAATCAGGCTTTTCGCCCAACGACAGAATTCCCATTAAGAGGATATATTTTTGATAGAAATAATAAATTGCTTGTTTACAATGAGGCTGCTTATGATTTAATGGTACTCCCTAAAAACGTAAAAAATATTGATACAGTGGATTTCTGTTCTTTATTAGGAATTGAAAAAGATGCATTTATTAAAAAAATGAAAAAGGCTGTTCAAGCGCCTAACTCACCGCGAAGAGAATCTGTTTTCGAAAAACAATTATCACCAAGAGATTATGCCGCTTTACAGGAGCGCTTGTATCGTTTCCCTGGCTTTTGGGTGCAATCACGTACGTTGAGAAAATACCCAATGAAAATTGCATCCCACATGTTAGGTTATATTGGCGAAGCTGATAAAGCAATGACAGAAAAAGACCCTTATTATAAAGAGGGTGATTACATTGGTATTAGTGGTGTTGAGAAGACGTATGAAAAAGTATTACGTGGTAAAAAAGGCAAACGCATTATGCTTGTTGATGTTAATAATCGTGATAAAGGTAGTTACATGAATGGGATATATGATACGGCTGCAATTCCTGGACAACCATTAACATCTACACTGGATGCAGAATTACAGTTGTATGGTGAAATGCTGATGTTAAATAAAATTGGTAGTGTGGTAGCAATTGAACCACAAACAGGCGAAATACTTGCACTAGTAACTAGTCCAACGTATGATCCTAATTTATTAGTTGGACGCGAACGCGCAAAAAATTTCGGCAAATTATATCTTGATACAATTGGAGTTCCTTTATTTAATAGAGCAACAATGGCATCTTATCCACCTGGTTCCACATTTAAATTAATGATGGCACTCATTGGGCAGCAAGATGGGGTATTAACACCAAACACAAAATACCCTTGTTCCAGAGGTTATGCTCCAATGGGAGGGCACCCAAAATGTCACCCCCATTCATCGCCTTTGGATTTAACAGATGCTATTGGTCATTCCTGTAATTCGTATTTTTCGTATGTATTTAAAAGTGTTATTGAAAATAAAAAATATCACGGAACAGAAGAGGCATTTACAGCATGGAGAGATAATGCTTTGAGTTTTTGTATTGGAAAAAAAACAGGTTCTGATTTGGCGAATGAATTGAGAGGAAACTTACCAAGTATAAAATATTACGATAAAGTATTTGGTAAACACTCCTGGAAAGCTAGCACGGTAATCTCTCTCGGTATTGGTCAAGCGGAATTAGGTATTACCCCACTGCAAAATGCAAATGTTGTTGCAATTATTGCAAACAGGGGATGGTATTACACTCCTCACATAATAAAAGCTATTGGAAATAACCCAAACGATACTACGCTTAACAGATTTAAAACAAAGCATTTTACAACCATTACAGATACTTCTATCTATGCTAATGTTATTCAAGGTATGAGCGATGCTGTACAAAGTGGAACGGCAGCAGCTTTAAAAATTGATGGTGTAGATTTTTGTGCAAAAACAGGAACGGCAGAAAACCCTCACGGTAAAGACCATTCGGTATTTGTAGCTTTTGCACCAAAATACAATCCAAAAATTGCAATTGCGGTATTAGTTGAAAACGCAGGTTTTGGTGCTTCCTGGGCAGGTCCTATTGCTTCCTTAATGATGGAAAAATATTTAACAGGAAAAATAAAACGACCAGAATTAGAAAGAAAAATGTTTGAAGGTGATTTAATACATAAAACAAAACCGATTGAGAAAAACAAACAATAATAATATTTTTGATAATATTGATTGGGTAACCGTATTGATATACCTCATGCTTGTGATGATGGGCTGGATGAATATTTATTCGGCTGTTTATAACGAGGAACATTACATCATTACTGATATTAGTCAGAAGTATGGCAAACAAATGATTTGGATTGGTACCTCGTTAATATTAGCACTGATTATTTTAATTATTGATGAAAATTTTTATACTGCTTTCGCCTATATTATTTTTGCTTTTTTTCTGCTAGCAAACATCGCTGTTCCTTTTCTTGGAAGAGAAGTAAAAGGAAGCCGATCATGGTTTAGGTTTGGTGATTTTGGTATACAACCTGCCGAATTTATGAAGTTTGCAACCAACCTTGCCATTGCAAAATTTTTGGGTAATCAACACATAAAAATAGCAGATTATAAAAATACATTTGTTACACTTCTTATAATTGGGATTCCATTAATTGTAATTAAAATATTGCAAGACGAAACTGGATTAGCAATTGTTTTTATCGCCTTTATTTTTACACTTTACAGAGAAGGGTTATCTGTAAATTATTTGCTACTCGGTTTTTTAGCCATTGTACTTTTTATTTTGGCACTATTGGTCAACAATATTTATTTATTTGTAATAATAGGTACTTTATGTGCTATTGCCTTATTGGTTTCAAGACGCAATAAAACCAGCTTATTTGTTATTGCAGTAGCAGGTCTTTTATCATGTAGTATGGTAAAAGGTACGAGTTACGTTTATGAACATATGGAAGCGCATCAAAAAGTAAGAATAGATGTTTTGCTAGGTAGAGGTACAGTCGATTTGAAAAAAGAAGGATACAATGTAAATCAGGCTAAAATAGCAATTGGTTCAGGAGGTTTTTTTGGTAAAGGATATTTACAAGGAACGCAAACCAAATATGATTTTGTTCCAGAACAAGATACCGATTTTATTTTCTGTACAGTGGGAGAAGAATGGGGTTTTCTTGGAAGTTCCTTTGTAATTATTATGCAACTAGTTTTAATGATCAGATTGGTTTTTATGTCCGAAAGACAACGGTCACCATTCAGTCGGATTTACGGATATGGAGTTGCGTCTGTTTTGTTTTTCCACATGGCAGTAAATGTTGGAATGACAATTGGCTTAGCTCCGGTTATTGGAATCCCTTTGCCTTTCTTTAGTTACGGAGGTTCTTCGTTGTGGTCGTTTACAATCTTATTATTTATTTTTATTAAATTAGATTCGCACAGGTTGCAAATATTAAGGTAATGAGTATTTTAATGGAACAACCATAATATTATTCATAACAACCCATTCATTATACATTTATAGAAAATTCAATAACTAAACTCAGAATTAACTGTTTAAAAATATTGCAAAATTTTATTTTCGAAAATAAGACATAGGTCAATTTTGCTATATTTACGATGGAAAATCTAACAAGCAAGCATTATGAGATTCAATTATTTATTTCTTTTATTTATAGCATCGTTTGCCAATGCGCAAGTATCAGATAATTTTACAGATAATGACTTTACTGCAAATCCAATTTGGAGTGGTGATGATTCAGTTTATACAATTGTATCCAACCAATTACGCTCAAACAAAACATTAACTAATTCAACATTTTATCTCTCAACACCTTCAATGTTAGCTAATAATTGCCAATGGGAATTTTTGGTTAATTTAAAGTTTGCAACATCAGGCGCAAATTATGTAGATGTTTATTTAACTAGCGATCAGGCCGATTTAAAAGCAAGCAATTTAAATGGCTATTTTGTTAGAATTGGTGGAACCTCCGATAACATTTCGTTATTTAAAAAAACAGCAGGAACCAGTTTAGCCCTTATTACTGGAACAGCAAGCACTCTTACATCAAGTAGCAACAACATCATAAAAGTTAAAGTAACTCGAAGTGCTTCAAACATATTTACACTGAGTAGAGAATTTACAACAAGTACATTAATAGGAAACTATACCACAGAAGGTACCATTACAGATGCTACATTTACAACATCGTCAAACTTTGGAATTAGTGTAACACAATCTACAGCATCCTTTTTTCAAAAACATTATTTTGACGACTTTTATGTTGGTCCAATCATTACAGATGTTACAGCCCCATCAATTGTTTCGTCAACAGTAATTTCAAACACACAAGTTGATGTATTATTTGATGAAAATGTTGACCAAACTTCATCACAAACACTTACAAATTATAATGGAAACAATGGTTTAGGAAATCCAATTATGGCAACGCGTGATGCAAGTAATTTCGGTTTAGTACATTTAACCTTTGCAACATCCTTTGCAAATGGCTTATCCAATACAGTTACAGTAACTAATGTGCAGGATTTAAATGCAAACGCAATAATTTCAACAACTACGATTTTTACTTATGTATTACCAGCTGTAGCAACATTTAAAGACGTAATTATAAATGAAATTTATGCAGATTTAAATCCATTAGTTGGTTTGCCAGCTTCGCAGTTTATTGAATTGTATAACAAAAGTGCGAATACCTATAATTTAAGTGGTTGGAAAATAAGCGATGCCTCTGGCTCATCATCTGCTGTTATAGGCAATTATTTTCTTGCTCCAAATCAGTACTTAATTGTGTGTAAAGCAATTGATACCGCTATTTTTGCTGGGTTTGGAAACCACACAGGCACAAGCAGTTTTCCAACCTTAAATGTAACATCCGACAATTTAAAGTTATTCAATAATGCACTTGTAGCAATTGATTCGGTAAACTATTCCGACTCATGGTACCAAGATCCAACAAAAAAATCTGGTGGATGGTCGTTGGAATTAATTAATCCGAATTCAAGTTTTAATTGTGTTCAAGCAAGCAATTGGATAGCATCGAACAATTTAGCTGGCGGAACACCTGGAACACAAAACAGCGTTTATGCAACACAGATAGATAATATAGCTCCTGCTATTTCGAGTGTTTCAGCAATCGATGCAACTCATATTACTGTTTGTTTTAGCGAAGCAATAAGCGCATCGCAAATAACACTAGTAAGTAATTATAACATTAACAATGGAATAGGCATTCCAATATCAGTAACAGCAAATACTAGTTTAACGTGTATCGATTTAACATTAGGTTCTGCTTTAACTTCTTCAACAATCTATACAATTAGCTTGAATAATATTGCAGATTGTTCGGGGAATACGTTAAGTACATCGTCAACAACTTTTACTTATTATACTGTGAAAGCGTTTGATGTTGTAATTAATGAAATTATGGCCGACCCAGACCCGATAGTTGGTTTGCCAGCGTTTGAGTATGTTGAGTTATACAATAAAACTGCATTCCCAATCAATTTGAATAACTGGTCATATTCGGCTGGTAGCACTACTAAAGTGATAACAAACGCAGTAATTCAAGCCCACGGATATTTAGTTTTAACTTCTGCAACTGCAGCAGCGTCAGTAAATTATCCTGCAGGAATAAACTTTACAACGTTTTCGAGCTTTACATTAACTAACAGCGGACAAACCTTAATTTTAAAAACACCGCAAGGTGCTTTAATATCAAGTGTTACATACTCTGATCAATGGTATCAAGATGTAACAAAAAAGAATGGAGGGTGGAGTTTAGAACAAATTGACCCTACTAATCCATGCGCTGGAATGATGAATTGGCTTGCTTCTAACAATGGTAATGGTGGTACACCAGGAACTATAAATTCTGTTAACGCTGCTAATCAAGATCACACACCACCACAAGTTACTCGTGTAAACGTTATTACACCCGACAGCATTCAGCTCTATTTTAACGAACCCATAGATAGCACCACTATGCTCATTCCAGCTATTTATACAATCGATAATAGCATTGGTGTTCCAACAAATGTTCAGGCAATTGCACCAGATTTTATGAGTGTTAAATTAGCATTAGCCACTAACCTGCAAACAGGAACATACTACACCATAACAGTTAATAATGCATTAACCGATTGTGTTGGAAATGCAATAGGATTAAATAATACAGCGCGTTTTGCTTTACCAGAAACCGCTTCGGCAAACGATATTGTTATTAATGAACTATTGTATGATCCTAAAGCAGGAGGAGTAGATTTTGTAGAAATATATAATAGATCGAACAAAGTAATTGATTTAAAAACAATGACCCTATCGCAATACGACACTGTTACTAATTTGTTACAAAGTGTACAAAACATTTCAGAGAATGGTTATTTAATTTTCCCGAAAGAATATTTGGTGTTAAGTACAGATGGCAACATCATTAAGAGTCAGTATAATACTACTAACCAAAATGCATTCCTTGATATGGCAAGCTTGCCTTCCATGAATATTTCGGGTGGAACAGTTTGTTTAGCATCGGGTATAACGATTATAGATTTATTAAAATACACTGACAAGTTGCAATTTCCTTTGTTAAATATAACAAAAGGTGTGTCGCTTGAGCGGATTGATTTTAATAGAACTACACAAGATTTTACCAATTGGCATTCGGCAGCTGAAGATGTTGGCTTTGCAACACCTGGATACAAAAACTCGCAATTTAATGATGCAGGTGAAACAACAATTGACAATGCCATTGAAATTACTCCAGAAATATTTTCTCCTGATGAAGATGGAATAAACGATGTTACTAACATTAACTACAATTTTGAAACACCTGGATTTATAGCCAACATAACTATATACGATAGTAAAGGTCGCGTAGTAAAATACCTTGTGCGTAACGAATTATTAGGAATAAAAGGCACGTATAGTTGGGATGGGATTAACGAAGAACGAGAAAAATCACGTATCGGAATTTATATTGTGTATGTTGAAGTATATAATTTATCAGGCAAAGTAAAACATTATAAAAAGAGCTGTGTGTTGGGTGGCAAACTATAACACAAGATTAAATTAGGAATTGAATTTTATTTTAAACTATTTTTACTCTATCGGTAAAAGTAATAATGTAAAAATTATTATTTCAGAGATTTTTCGAATAACGTATTTAAAGAATGAGGCATTTGTATTTCACCAACCTTAACAAATCCTTGGCTTTCGTAATATTTGCAAAGTTTTTTATTTAAAGCATTACAGTCGAGACGCAAAGTATAAATACCCTTTTTAATACTATTTTTAATTATTTGATCAATGACTTTTTTACCAATCTGGCTTCCCGAAAATTCTTCTTTAATAACGAGAGAGTGAATGTAATTAGCCTCGTCTTTCTGCTCACCCCAGTATAATAGGTCTTTATAGGAAAGGCGAAACATTCCAATTGTTGTATGCTTACTTTCTATAAAGAAAAATTCATTATTAGAGAGACCTTCCTCAATCCACTTTATTTTGTCTTCATTCGGATTAAGCCAAAAACCCCATTGATTAACATTGTTATTTTGTAACCTTAATGCAGCAGATTTTAATAAAAGAAAAATGTGTTGTAATTCCGATTGTTGTGCTTGTTTAAAAATCAAATCCATCGTATTCTAATAAAAACTTCGATATAAAATTATAATTCTAAATGTTTTGATTTAACTGCTTTTCCATAAAAAAAACTTGCTGCTTTATCAAAGTTTTCGGAAGAATCGGTTGTGTAAAATTCGACCACTCCTCCTTTACTACATTTTTGTTCGAGTTCAATATGCTGCTCTAAATATTTGCATAAGCTATCAGCAACAATTTCTCCTTGCGAAAGAATAGTAATTGATGGTGGCAAATATTTTTTTATTTTATTGATTAACAAAGGATAGTGTGTGCATCCAAGTATAATTGTATCTATTTCTTTGTCTTGTTTTAATAATAGGCCTAAATATTTTTGAATAAAATAATCGGCTCCGTCACTTTCAATTTCATTATTTTCTACTAATGAAACCCACATAGGACAAGCCTCTTGATGTACAATCATTTTAGGATAAAATTTTTTAATTTCAATTGGATACGAATTAGAAGCCACAGTCCCTGTAGTTCCTAACACCCCAATATGCCCTGTTTTACTATACGCTCCAACAATTTCTGTAGTAGGTCTTATTACGCCTAACACTCGTTTATTTGTATCGATTAAGGGCAAATCTTTTTGTTGGATATTTCTCAACGCTTTAGCTGAAGCCGTATTACAAGCTAATATAACAAGCTCGCATCCCATCGAAAATAATTGCTGAACACACTCTAACGTATAATCATAAACAGTTTCAAAAGAGCGAGTGCCATAAGGAGAACGAGCATTATCACCCAAATACAAATAATCGTATTGAGGTAAAACAGTAACTATTTCTTTTAAAACAGTTAGTCCGCCATAACCCGAATCAAATACACCAATTGGTTTTTTTATTTTATTTGCCACCATTTTAAAATTTAATACAATAAACAATTAATTTTCTAAATCATCTTTTTTGTGTGCAAACAAAAAAAAGGAATTAAAAAAAACGTAAAAGGTAATTCCAGCTTGTGTTTCAAGAGCATCTTCTGTAAAAAAAGAAACAATCGTAATTATTAAAAAAGTAATATATAAATAATCGAATGTCATATTTAATTTTATCATCGGATAAATTAAACTAAACATAAACCAAATTAATCCAATTAATCCAAACGACACAGCGATAGATAAAAATTGGTTGTGCGAACGAAATCTTAAATCCTTCGATAAAAGAGAATTCGTTTTTTCATATTCATCATCAAAGGCGTGTTGTATATCACCAGTTCCAACTCCTATTAAAGGATTTTTTTTAATGATTTGCATCGCCGTTTTCCAGTATTCAAATCGTTGTGTAATCGAGTGTCCGTTTGGGTCTCCCGTTTTTTTGTACAAATCTATTTCCCATAATATTTCATGAATACGACCTCTTAGTCCCGACATCTTTTGATACAACACATTAGGGACGCCACGCTCAATAGATTTAATTTCCAAATCACTTAATTTACTCATTCCATCAGCATCTTTTCGCAACCCTTTTGATGCCAAAAACCTTACCAAGGTATATCGAACCAAATTTCCTTTTAAGTCGTTACCTGCAAGTGGAATAGTACTCCTTTTAGTCCATGAACATTCTAGTTCTTCCCAACAAACATTTACCCATACCAAGTGTCCATTTTCGGTTAGTGTACTATTTAATTCGTTTTCGTATCTATGCCCATAAGGCGTTTTAGACGGCAATTTCGAAAAGTCAATAACTTCTTTTTTATTTATTTCGTTTTGAATAGATGCAACATAAAAATACACGAAACCTATCGAACTTAATAAAATCAATATTCCTATAATTTTTAGAATCTTATTTGGAGATTTAAAAACAAAATAAATTAGTAAAATTATAAGAACAAAAAACAGTATGGAAAACCCAGTTATGGATTCCATTAAAAACAAAAAAAACAAGAGCCAACCTATAAGTATTATCCATAAGTTTTTTGTTAGTTTATTTTCGCTATTGTATAAAAAATAAGTGGAAATAAAAACCGCAACATCTACAAGCAGTCCGAAAATAATATGTGAAATAAAAATTGAACTATTTCGAATGTCAACTATTTGACGGTACGTAAACCCCAATAAAATAAATGTACTAATAATTGTAGCAAGAACAATTGCTACTAAAAACAATTTTAAGATTAGTAAATAATTTTTTTTAGAAAGAGGCTGGCTTGTTGAAATAATAATTGGAATAATAAATAAAGGAGATTTTATTCGTATGTCTTTTAGTGCATACGCAAAATCAGTTGTGTATAAAAATCCTAAAAAATGCAAAAGCAATACGGAGCTTAAAATTAATGCTGGTTTGTTTTTCGAAAAACTACTAATTTTATTTTTCACATTCCCTTCTAAAAACCAATTACACGCTAAAATTATTTGAGATACACTCATCAAAAATTTAGATAACGGCAAGCCAACGACTAAAACAATTAGTGCGAAAATATAAATGTAGGTGTGAATTTTTTGAGGAAGTGCTGATTTCATTTTGTTTTTGAAAACGTATTACTCCATATAATATTGTCTGAAATTAAATAAAAAAGGGTTCCAATTTTCGATTGAAACCCTTTTAAAATATTTTTATCGGTAATGCTTAATTTTTTTTGCCATTCGTCGAATTATTTAAATCACTTAATTTAGTTTTGTCAACATTATGCATTGGTTTTTCGGATTTTACAATAGTAGTTAAAATATTCTTATATCTATTACCATCATTCAAAACAGCTAATGCCTCTTTTAGTTCATTGTCGTCTTTAAACGAAGATTCCAAACGACCATTTTGAAAATAATATCTCGAAACAATTTCTTCCTCTAAAAATTGTTTTATCTCTGGCTTAAAAGTCAATAAATCTGCTTTTTTATTGTGCGTTATTTTAGCTTGCAATGCATCAATGTCTGCCATGATTGCATCAGTTGATTTATCCAATTTAGCATCGCTTTTTAAATCAATCAAGGCTTTTTCAGACTTAGTAACATAATCGTAATCTTTACCTACTAAAAATGTTACAAAGTCATCGTATTCAGCATCTGACAATTTAAAATCTTTAGCCGAACTAATTGCTGGATGCACAACACGATATTTTGTTGCAAAATCAAAGATTAAATTTTTAATCATTAAACTTGTTAAAATGCTACTAAACTTTTGTTGTTCGATAGTAATATCCGGAGCCACACCTCCACCATCATAAACAATGCGGCCATTTTTAGTTTTAAAAGCGGTAATTAAAGAATCAGGAACTTTATCTACACTGCCATCTTCATTTCGATGAGAGTAATCGAGTGCTTGAATACATCTTCCACTTGGAATATAATATTTTGCTACCGTAACTTTTAATTGTGCATTATAGCTCAAAGGTCGTGTTTGTTGCACCAATCCTTTTCCATACGAACGTTGTCCAATTACTACACCTCTGTCTAAATCCTGAATAGAACCTGAAACTATTTCAGAAGCAGATGCCGAACCCCTGTCAATTAAAACAGCAATTGGAATAGCTATGTCTACAGGCGTGTTCGTAGCCAAATGTATTTTATCCCAATCCTTAACCTTACCCCTTGTGCTTACCACTTCGGTTCCTTTGGCTTCAAAAATATTTACAATATCAATCGCTTCTCTCAGCAACCCTCCAGGGTTTCCACGTAAATCAAAAACCAATGATTTAAATTCAGGATTTTTTTTCAATTCTAACAATGCATTTTTAACTTCGGCTGCCGCATTTTCGGTAAAGCCCGTAAGTTTTATATAACCAATGTTATCGCTAATCATTCCCGAATAGGAAACACTATTTATTTTTATTTCTTCCCGATTAATTATTTTTTCAATTGGCTTTTTTTCACCTTCACGTTCAATTAATAATTTTACAACAGTACTAGCTTGACCTTTTAATATTTTACTGATGTCGTCTGTTTTTTTTCCTTTCGCATCAACATCATTAAATTTTAAAATTTTATCCCCAGCGCGTAAATCCGCTTTTTGAGCGGGAAAGCCTTCATATGGTTCTGATATTACTACATAATCTCCTTGTTGACGAATAAGAGCACCAATACCTCCATACTGACCTGTTGTCATATAGCGGTAATCTTCAATCTCTGATTCAGGAATATAATTCGTATAGGGATCTAATGATTCTAACATATCATCAATTCCTTTTTTCATCAATTCTCCAGGATTTGTTTCGTCAACATAATAAATATTTAATTCACGAAACAGCGTAGCGAAAATGTCGAGATTTTTAGATACTTCAAAATAATTATCTACAAAACTATAGGAAATAAATGCATAGCCAACGATTAACCCTGCAATAATAAATAGTTTAAACTTTTTTAGAATTGGTTTCATGTTTTAAAAATTACAAATCATAACAAATCTACGAATGATAAATGTTATAAAAAATTGAATTGTTAATTTACTTTATTATAAAATGTTAAGTGATTCATTTATGAAAATCGCGAAAAAAATTTGATTTGTTGATTATGGAACCGGATCGTGTCCATGACTACCCCATGGATGACATTTTGAAATTCGTTTAATGGTTAAATAACCTCCTTTTATAGCACCGTGTTTTTTAAGTGCTTCAATGCCATAGTGCGAACATGAAGGTTCAAACCTACATGATGGGCTAAGTAAAGGCGATATAGTATATTGATAAACCTTTATTAAACCGATAAAAAAAAAGGCAACTATTTTCGATAAAATATTCACTTTTAATTATTAGTTTCTAAACTTAAACGTTGTACCATCAAAATAATTTTTTTTTCTAACTCGTTATACTCAACCATATTTTTAGACGTATAGATTAACATCAGTAAAATTTTTTTATCGGTCAAATTTGTATAAAGCAGCTTTTTGTTTTTGCGATACCCTTCTCTTATTCTTCTTTTTATCTTGTTTCTATCTACCGCTTTTTTAAAAGACCTTTTTGGAACACTTATTACAACACTAACTGGTGAAATTCTTTCAGCAGCTTCAATCCAAATTACTTTAAAAGGAAAAGAGTTAAATGATTTTCCTGTTTCGAAAAGTTTATCAATTAAATTTTTACTGCATAAACGTTCCGTTTTTTTAAAAGTTTGCATTGCAAGAAAAAAGTATCATTAATAAATTTTGAGAATAATTAATATGTGCCGAATGCACTAATAAATTTACAAATGGCAAATAACGGTTATTTATTTTGCAGCTTTGTTTGCGGCAACAATGTACTGCTCTAAAGCCATTGTCATTGAAGGAGCTTTAATGTTCGGTGCATGAACATCAAGCTTTAGTCCTGCTTCTTTCACAGCCAATGCAGTAGTAGAACCAAAACAAGCAATACGTGTTTTGTTTTGCTTAAATTTTGGGAAATTTTTGAATAATGATTTTATTCCTGATGGACTAAAAAACACAAGCATATCGTAATTTACATTTGCTAAATCACTTAAGTCGCTAGCAACAGTTCTGAACATAACCGCTTTTGTATATTTTATTTTTTGTTCATCAAGCTTGTCTGCCACCTCTTCCTTTGCAATATCAGAACAAGGCAGTAAAAAATTTTCAGTTTTATGTTTTTTTATTACATCCATTAATTCCAAAACAGTTTGCTTGCCGTGAAATATTTTACGTTTGCGATACAAAACATATTTTTGAAGATAATATGCAGTAGATTCTGAAACACAAAAATATTTCATTGATTCGGGAACAGTAACACGCATTTCGGTACACATACGAAAGTAATGATCTACGGCATTTCTGCTTGTCATTATAACGGCTGTGTGATCTAGAATATTTATTTTATCCTTTCTGAAATCCTGACCAGAAACACCTTCAATTTGAATAAATGGACGGAAATCAATTTTAACATTGCACTTTTTTGCAAGGTCAAAATAAGGCGACTTGTCACCTTCAGGCTTTGGTTGAGAAACCAATATTGTTTTTACTTTCAATTTTGTTGAGCTTAGTTAAACAATAACAAAAATTAAGCGACTGCTACTTAATTATTTAATTTCTAGCATAATTATTTTTACCATTATAACAATGGGAAATATTTCAAGCGTGCAAAGATACATAAATAAATAGAATTTAGAAGCCCTTAAAGTGTTTAACCCAATAATAAATCCTCGAATAAAACGCATCAATAAAAAATATAAAATAATGACATATCCGGAATAAATAAAAACGAGTGGATTTATCTGTTTTGCAAATGCTAAACAAACAACTATAGGAAACATAAATAGCCCCAAGGTATTGACAAATAAAAATATTGTTATAATATACTCACTGGCAGGTTTTGGTGTTTGAAAAATATATCCTAATATTTTAATGCTAATTAATTTCAAGCTATATCCCAAAATAATTAAGAGTGATGTAACAACAAAATAATTAAAATTACCTGTTGTTAAACTAAACCCATAATAATTTATTAATTGGCCAATAAATATTGATAACGTAAATACAGATAGAACAGATAAAAAAACTGAAACGCCATTCCCTAAAGACAAGCCATCTCTTGAAAATTGACTTGTATTGAGATAAAAGCTTTTGATTACTTGCGAAAGCCGTTTTCGATTTTTCACATATAATCTTACAAAAAGAGCAAACGAAATAAATAAAATACCAGCAACTAAAAAATCATATTTGGTATAATGAATTTTAGATTCGGAATTTTTTACTTCTAATAAATGGTTTTCAAACAATGATTTTTGTGCTTGCTCGGGTAATACAATCTTTTGGACACTTTTTTGAAGCACCTTTACTACAGGTGTTTTAACGCTATCTGTAATTTTGTTTTGTTTGTTATTTTTTGTTTGCGACATTCGGCTGCAATTTAGCGAATAAATAAAAAGCCGAAGAAATTAATCTTCGGCTTTTTATTTTATTATTAATTTTTTAATGTTTTGGTTTACCAACATTAAACACCCTTGAAACATTGAATCCAAATTTAAAGCCTCCCTTTAACCAGCTATCAGTGGTTCTTGGCAGATAACTATTTTCAATAATTCCTGATGCATTGCTAAAGTTCAAGTGAAATACATGTCCTCCTGTTTCAATCTCAAAGCCAATAGCTAATGGATTATAAAACGGAGTAGAGGAATTGCCCTGACGATATTTAGAAAAAGTATAATAGTAATCAGCTACAATTGCAAAGCGTTTTGTAATTTTAACTCTAAAACCTCCACCAACAGACATTAAATCATTGGTTTCTTCAGCTCCATTATCAGGATTAATATTTGCCAATACAAAATTACGATGCTGGTAAGTTGGCAACAACTCTACCGATAATCGCGAACCGAATTTGCGTGCAATAATTAATTGGCTTGTATAAGAAAGTCGATGAAAATCTTTTTGTTTAAAGCCTGATACTTCCACCATTCCATTATAAAACTGGCTAGCAGATTGAGGATTATAACTCATATCACCAAAGAATGCTAATGAAAACGGAATATGATTGTCGGTGGTTTGAGTTAAAATACGGTATTTTACCATCCCATCAATTAATTCGGACTGTTTACTACGTCCTATACCAATAGTTAAATCATTGGTAATACCAAAATCGAATGCAAAACGCACATCCGACACATTGTCTAATCCATAAAGTGTATGACCACCTCCATTACTTTGTACACCAATATTTCCAAAAAGATGGGTAATACTAAAATCGACCGTTTTTGCTTTTACAGTTTCGGTGGTTTGGGTATTGATAATTTTAGAACCTTTAAAGGTTGCAAACACCTTATCGTGTGTTTTTGGCGTGTTTTCATCTGCTAAACTTAACATATCGTCTTGAGCAAATACGCCAAAACCAGAAATTGCTAAAGTTGTTAGTAAAAGTGCCTTTTTATAAGTTGTTATCATAATTTTATGGATTCTTTTTAAATGGTTCTAAAACAGCTTTAAATTTCACTTCGGTATCAGCAGGAATAATAGCGGCTTGCAAAGCTGGAATTTCTACATTGTAGTCTGCAAAGGCTAATCTAAATGTGGACGACATAATAACTTGAGAACCATCGATGACGATAGTTCCTTTAATCGTTTTTTCTTTCTCTACTCCATGTATATTAAATTTTCCAGTAATGGTTGCATTGTATTCACCATTTTTGGTGTAATCAATTTTTTCGTTGATTTTACCTTTAAAAATTGCATTCGGAAATTTATCGCTTTCAAGATAATTTTCATTGAAGTGTTCTTGCATCAATGGCTTTTCAAACATAAAAGAGGTCATTACAATTTTCATCTGAAAATCACCCGTAGCGGCATTAAGCATTGGCTTGGTAATTTTGTTTACGGCTGCAATGTCTTCAACAGAAGTAGGAGAAAGAAAACTTATTTCACATGTTTTTGCCATGTAAATTTGAGCAAAAGTGCTATAGCTTATGGTAGCAATGGCAACAGTTAAAATTATTTTTTTCATAATTATTTTTTTATTTCTTAACCATTTTGGTTAAATATTATTTAATGTGTAAAAAGCAATTAATTATTTTGTGCCCCTTGTTTTATCCAGCAATCTATTTTACTTTTTTCAGCAGCAGTAAGTGGCGCCGAAGCTGGCATAGGATCGGTAATATATTGAACCGCATATTCCCTTAATTTATTATTATCAACTTCGATTTTTAAGCCCTGGTAAGTTGTAAAATCACCATATATAGAGCTGGCGTTGTGACAATGTGGTGTTGCACAGTTTAATTGAATTATTGAATCTACAGTTACATAACCTGCAGACGCAACCTTATAATGAACAATGGAATCGCATAAGGAAACCGCCTTTTTAGGTATTGGTCCTTTTTCATTCAAACACGCACCAAACATAAGTAATATCGAAGAAAGGAAAAGTATGTTTTTTTTCATATAAAAAAATGGGATTAAAAAATATTTCGCCAAATCTAAATACCATATTTGGCTTTAACAACAATTATTTACTTTTTAACATTTGGTTTTAGAAAATAAATCTTTGATTCTGTTATTTTTCGGAATAATCTTTCGAATTTACCTGGTCGCCCTTTTCGTTCCAAAAAATCCACTTGCCACTTTCTTGGTCATTGGTATAAAACCCTTCGTATCTTTTTTTCTCATTTTCATACCATGCCGTAGTTGGTCCGTTTTTTATACCATCCTTAAATGTTGTTTCGCTCCAAACAGCACCATTTTCGTACCAGCTTTTCCATAAACCGTCTCTTTTGCCGTCTTTCATGATTCCGCGCATTTGTATCACTCCATTTTTATAATGCTTAATGTATTCTCCATTATGAATGATTGAATCTTTTTGAATAACTCCTGTTGCGAGGGAAAGAACGGTATCGTGCTGAATGGTTATGCTATTACCATTTGAAGCTTTATTATTATTACATGCAAATACTGTTGTAAAACAGATGCCTACAAATAAAAGACGCGTGTTCATTTTAGTTTAATTTTTACGTTCGGTGGTGTATTTCACTAATTCTATTAACGATGTTTTTGATGGGCTATCAGAAAAAGAGGAAATAAGATTTAATGCGTTGTTTTTGTATTCATTCATTTTTTGTTCTGCGTATTGTATTCCTCCACTTTTTATAACAAATTCAATTACCTCACTCACTTTTTTAGGGTTATTGTTATTGTTTTTTACAATGTTTATAATTCTTCTTTTTTCAAAAAATGAAGCGTTGTTTAAGGCATAGATCAGGGGTAGCGTCATTTTTTTTTCTTTAATATCAATACCAGTAGGCTTACCAATATTGGCACCATCACCATAATCAAACAGGTCATCTTTTATCTGAAATGCAATGCCCACAGCCTCTCCAAAAGCACTCATTTTATTAATAATACTATCATCAGCAGTTACAGATGCTGCTCCACAAGCGCAACAAGATGCAATTAACGATGCTGTTTTTTTACGTATAATGTCGAAATACACACGTTCATCAATATCTAATTTTCTTGCTTTTTCAATTTGCAATAATTCGCCCTCACTCATTTCCCGCACCGCATTGGAAACCAAACCTAGCAAATGAAAATCCTTGTTATCAACCGAAAGCAACAAACCTCTTGACAATAAAAAATCACCAACAAGCACAGCTATTTTATTTTTCCATAATGCATTTACTGAAAAAAATCCTCTGCGTTCGTTCGAGTCATCCACCACATCGTCATGTACCAATGTTGCTGTGTGCAACAACTCAATTAATGCCGCTGCTCGATAGGTAGAGTCATTCATTTCGCCACATACTTTTGCAGACAAAAAAACAAACATAGGGCGCATCTGTTTGCCTTTGCGTTTTATAATATAGTTGGTTATTTTATCAAGTAAAGGAACAGAACTTTTCATTGAAGATTTAAACTTCAATTCAAAAACATCCATTTCATTGACAATTGGGGCTTTTATTTCTTTAATCGTCATTATGCAATTTTAATTGTAGCAAATTTAGTAAGCCATATAGATACCTTGAATAAAAAGATTACATAAAACTATATTTTTCTTTTCATTGCTTTGTTTCAATTTTTGTGTTTTAGTTTAATTAATCTTTTTTAGTTATTTAAATAACCTGCTGCAATCCATTTTTGAACAGCGTTTATATCACAATCCGATAATTGATTCGCATTTTTTGGCATTGGGGAAAATCCACTTAAATGTTTTAAGGTACCCATCAACCTACTCTTTGTGATTGAAACAACAACCCCGGAGTATGTTGATAAATCATACCCTCCACCAGCATTGCTAGTAGAATGACATCCCACACACCAAGTATTTAAAAATGGTTGTATTCGATTGGTATAGGTATAGTTTGTAGAGTCGCAACCATTGCAATTAGTTGAATTTTTAGCTCCCATTTTAATCCAAATATCAATATAGCTAACCTCTTTTCTAGTTAAACTGGGGTACCTACCAGGTGGCATTGATGGTCTTATGCCAGAAATAGACCTATAAACCTCGCTTCTTAATGGATGTTTAGCAACAACGCCTTTCATTATCCCATCGTAATTTGAAAGGTCGTACCCAGCTTTTCTATCATTGGAATTATGGCACCCACTCATCGTGCAATTTGAAACAAATATTGGTAAAACATTTTCCTGAAAACACACATCGGGATTGTAAACATCATATGTACAAGCAGAAAGCATTATCGTTAATATGGAAAAGAGCGCAAGTTTATTAATCTTTATTTTTATCATTTTCAAAGTATGAAGCCGCTGTTAAAAATTTATTTAATACTCATTTTATTCTATTTTCGAGTAAATTACATTTCCGTATTCTTCCCTCAAATATTAAAGAACTTTTTATAAATTGCCTTGAGTATTTGGAAATCAATTAAATACAAATGGTTGAGGTTATAGTAAACAACAACTAAATTAGCGTATCCAATGAGTTTCAGTTACACTTTAGGAATTATTTTAACATAATTTAAACAACGTATAAATTTTAATTGACACAAAAATACTATTTTTATAAAGCAAATGTTGTGGTAAATTACCCGCACAAATTGTACCAAACAAATGGCAGCTAAAAAATCTACAAAAGAAAGTGTCTCACTTACAATTGAAACAAAAAAGCGATTTCCGTTTACCGATTTTTTTTTACAGGCGTTGCTTTTAACGATAGTAGGTTTTGTAATCTATTCAAATTCATTTAAAAATGAATACGCTTTAGATGATGGAATTGTTATTCAAAAAAATGATTACGTTGAACAAGGTTTTAGAGGTATTCCTAAAATTTTAAGCACCGATGAATATGATAGTTTTTATAAACAAATGGGTGCAACACAACAATTGTCTGGCGGGCGTTACCGCCCATTATCGGTTGTTAGCTTTGCAATAGAGCAACAATTATTTGGTTTAAAAGGTAAAGATAAACCTGCTACAGATGTTGCTTTTGTTAGGCATTTCGTAAATGTTTTGTTATATATTTTTTCAGTAGTTATGCTGCTCTATTTTTTACGAAATTTTATTTTAAAGGAAAATCAACTTGTTGCTTTTGGTACTTGTTTGCTTTTTTTGATTCATCCGATACATACCGAAGTGATCGCTAATGTAAAGAGTCGCGATGAAATTATGTCTTTTTTGTTTATTATTTTAACCTTCATTTCTACATTTCGTTATCACGAAACCAAAAAGAAGTTGCATTTATTTTATGGGTTGTTATTTTATTTTTTAGCATTGCTTTCCAAAGAATATGCAATTACATTGATTGTGTTATTGCCAATGTTATTTTATATTGTAAAAAAAGATGAATTTATAGACTCCATCATCGCAACCATTCCATTTGTAATCGTATTTGTGTTTTATTTTTACATTCGCTACCATGTTGTTGGATTAGGCAATACAATTGAAAACCCTGATGTATTAAACAATCCATTTAAATTTGCAACAACATCGGAAAAATGGGCAACAAAAATCGAAATTCTGAATCATTACTTGCGTTTATTATTTTACCCTCAGCCACTTTCAAGCGATTATTCATATAGTACAATTCCGTATACTAATTTTAAAAATGCAAACGTATGGCTATCGATTATTACCCATTTAACATTGATAATTTTTACTGTTGTATTATTTTTAAAGCGCCACATTTTATCTTTCGCGCTTGCTTTTTATTTGTTGCACTTATTTTTAGTTTCCAATTTAATATTTGATATTGGTGCAACAATGGGCGAGCGCTTGGTATACCATTCATCTTTTGGATTATCAATAATAATAGCTGTTATAATAAAATGGGGATTAGAAAAAATACAAAATGCCAAAACAAAAAAAATAATTGGAATAGCATTTTTTAGTTTAATAACTATTTGGTGTTCTGCAAAAATTATGGTTAGAAACGCTCAATGGAAAAACGACACTACACTTTTTATTGCCGATGCAGAAACTGTTCCAAATAGTGCTTTAGTAAATGGAAATGCAGGTAAGGCGTATATTGATATGTCGGAGAAACCGGAAAACAAATCACGTGAAAACGAATTGATTCAAAAAGCAATTACTCATTTTAGAAAGGCTGTTACCATTCATACAAACTATGTAAACGGGTATTTGAATTTAGGTGTTTGTTATTTTAAATTGAAAGACTATGAAAAGGCAAAAACCAATTGGGATTTGGCAAAATCATTGTATCCAAACCATCCGCTTTTAAAATCGCATTATAAATTATTGGGGTCTGTTTATTTTTCATTAGGAATGGAACAAGGTCCTAAAAATCCTGCCGAAGCAATTAAATTGTTAGAAAAAGCCCTAAGCTTCGATCCAAATAATGCGGAATACTGGTATAATTTAGGGGGCGCAACCTACACATTAAAAGATTTTGCTAAAGCTAAAATAGCTTGGACAAATTCCTTAAGCTTAGACCCGAACAATCAATTAGCAAAACAAGGTTTAGCTGCTTTGCCAAAATGATATTTTATTACTTCTATACTTTGATTAATACTCTTAATTAGTAGTAATTGTATTTTTAAAAAAAGCTGCTTGTTTTTCAACTTCGTTTTTAGTATTTTTGATAGCATTGAATTCAACACCTAATTTAGTATAAGCAGATTAATCATGGCTTTTGGAGCTAAAAAAACAATCTTTTTACTACTTCTATTGTTTCATATTTCGCTTACAGGTTATTCTGTAGATGCTAAAAAAATAGGTTCAATCGTAAAAAAAAACGTTGTCGAAAAAAGCCTCATTAAGTTTACCGAAAATAAAAAACAATGGAATAAAAATGTGCTCTATAGGTGTCAACTCGATGGAGGAGCGTTGTTTCTTGAAAAAAATGCATTTACATATAATTTTTACGACAAAGAAAACCTCCGCAAAAACCATTTCGGAAAAGGGCATCCATTATCTAAAGGAATAAAATCGCATGCTTTTAGAATGCAATTTATAAATGCCAATATCAATGTTGAAACATCGGCACAAAAAATAACATCTGATTATTGTAATTATTTTATTGGTAACGATAAAAAGTGTTGGGCTAGTAATGTAAAAAATTACAAAGAAGTAAATTATAAAAATTTATATCAAGGGATAGACCTACAAATACTAGGTAATCAAAATAGCATAAAATATAATTTTATTGTTGCACCAAAAGTAAATCCCAATATCATACATTTAAATTACGAAGGATTAGAAAAAATTTCAATCGTTGAAGGCGAAATAAAATTAAAAACAAGCCTCAACGAAATGACAGAACAAAAACCTTTTGCGTATCAATGGATTAATGGCAAGCAAAAAGAAGTTTTGTGCGAATTTGTTTTAGAAAACAATACCATCCATTTTAATTTTCCAAAAGGATATAATCAAAAGTACGAGTTAGTAATTGACCCGATACTTGTTTTTGCAGCATCTTCTGGATCTTTGGCCGATAATTTTGGTATGTCAGCAACCTACGATTCATATGGAAATCTATACGCTGGTGGAACAGCTTATGGATCAGGTTATCCAACTACGTTGGGTGCATACAATGAAACTGGAAATGGATCAACAGCTTATATTTCGGGACTTACAGACGTTGTAATTACCAAATACGATTCTTCTGGCACAAATCTTTTATACTCAACTTACCTCGGCGGATCAACTAGCACCGAAGTTGTGAATAGTTTAATTGTAAATGCGCAAGATGAATTGTTAATGTATGGTTTAACTGGATCTTCTGATTTCCCTGTTACACCTAATGCCTTTGATACAACATACAATGGCGGAGATGCCATGCAATATATATATAATGGAACTTCATATGATAATGGTACGGATATTTATGTTTCAAAATTTAATTCCGCTGGCACAACCTTGTTGGCATCTACATACATTGGTGGAAGTTTAAATGATGGGGTAAACCACAACAATGATAGTACGCTTTTGTATATGGCTTTCAACAGTGTAACATCAGCATATGATATTCCTGTTTATGAGTTCCCATTAGATTCGTTGCAATATAATTATGGCGACCAATATAGAGGTGAGATTAATGTAGATTATGCCGGAAATGCAATTATAACAAGTTCCACAAGGTCTACTAACTTCCCTATTGTGAATGGATTTGATAATACACTTGGAGGACAACAAGATGCAATTGTATTTAAATTTAATTCCGATTTTTCGCAGTTGCTTTGGAGCACCTACCTTGGAGGAACAGATAACGATGCCGGCTATGCATTATCGATAGACGACTCTTCAAATATATATGTTTCGGGCGGAACAAGAAGTATGGATTTTCCTACAACACCCGGTTGTGTTCAACCAAATTATGGAGGAGGCAAAGCAGACGGGTTTATTACCAAAATTGGCAAAAATGGAAATGTGATACTTGCTTCCACTTTTTGGGGATCTGCAGCATATGACCAAAATTATTTTGTGCAAATTGATAAATACAAAGATGTTTATGTAGTAGGTCAAACGGAAGGCGCAATGCCTGTTACAGCTAATGTTTATAACAATCCAAATAGTGGACAGTTTATCAGCAAAATAAATGGCTCTCTAAGCACACTGTTGATTTCAACTGTTTTTGGCAACGGTAATGGCAGACCAAACATTTCACCATCTGCTTTTTTAGTAGATAATTGTGATAATATTTATGTATGCGGTTGGGGAGGTAATGTGCTTAGTGGATCTGATTCTGTAAAAAACATGCCTCTTTCAGGAAACGCTTTTCAGTCAACTACAGATGGTCATAATTTTTATTTATTGGTACTTTCAAAAAATGCAACATCTTTATTGTATGCAACATATTTTGGTGGAGCAGCAAGTTACGAGCATGTAGATGGTGGCACCAGTCGTTTTGATAAAAAAGGTATTGTATATCAAGCTGTTTGTGCTGGTTGTGGTGGCCATGATGATTTTCCTGTAAAACCAGGATGTTGGCCATACACCTCATCAAATTATGTTGCATACGACCCTGCAAATCCTTATCCAACAGGTGTAAATATGAATACGCAAGATAATAATTGCAATGAAGGGGTATTTAAATTTGATTTTCAAACACCATTATCAGACGCTACTTTTACAACAAATAATTTAAATGGTTGCGAGCCACTTACTATTCAATTTAATTACCAAAACCCTCCTGGAGCAACTTATTTATGGGACTTTGGCAACAACGATACCACCTCGTTGATTTCAAATCCCATAAAAACATTTCCAACTGCAGGAACATACTTGGTTCAATTATATGTTTTAAATCCTGCTAATTGTAATTATGGTGATACCACGTATAAAAACATTGTAGTATACCCTCAACCTATTCTTAATCTTGGAAACGATACTTCTATTTGTATAGGTTCAACAATTACATTAAATGCTCAAAATACAGGGAGCAAATACCTTTGGTCGAATGGAGATACAACACAAACAATTGCGATAACATTGCCTGGTACATATTGGGTTAATGTTTTAGCAGGTATGTGTTACACATCCGACACAATAAATATAGCACTCAACACACCTACTAACGCCGCCTTTACCATAAATCAGGCAGTAGGGTGTGTCCCATTAACAATTCAATGTAATTATACCAATCCTCCAAACACTTCATTTTTATGGAACTTTGGCAACAACGACACAACTTCTATAACACTAAATCCGTCTCGAATTTTTCCTACAGCCGGTATTTTTCCAATTCAATTAATTGTTACTAAAGCCGGAAGTTGTAATGGAACAGATACAAGTATTCAAAACATTACTATAATTCCATTACCTATTGTAAATATTGGCAATGATACTGCAATATGCAGTGATGGTGGTGTTTTTTTAGATGCAGGCACTTCAGGTACTATTTACAATTGGTCGAATGGAGCAATTACAGAAAGTATATATACTACTATTCCGGGAACATATTCAGTGACTGTTAGTAATGGAACGTGCGTAAACTCGGATACTACAAACATTATACTTATTCCATCTGTTGATGCTACTTTTAATTTAAATCAAGCAATAGGCTGTGCGCCATTGACAGTAAATTTTAATTATGTAAATACGTTAGGTACAACTTTTTTGTGGGATTTTGGAAATGGAGACACCTCAAGCATTGCGAACAATCCTTCGATTACGTATTCGCTTGCAGGCACCTATTCCATTAAATTAATTGCGCATAATTCAACAACATGCAACTTGTCCGACACTAGTATTCAGCAAGTTGTAGTTATTTCAAAACCACTTGTAAATATTGGCAATGACACTATTTTATGCGGAGCTGTTAATCTAAATTTGGATGCTGGAAACAATGGATATGATTATGTTTGGTCTACAGGTGATACAACTCAAACCATTAATATTACTAGCCCTATGGTATATTGGGTAACAGTAATAAATAATATTTGCAAAACAACCGATTCAATTTTTGTTAATGAAATTAGCACATTGCCATTTGGCAACGATTCAACATTGTGTCAAGGACAATCAGTATCACTCAATGCTAGTAATCCAGGTGCAAGTTATTTATGGTCAACAGGTGAAACAACACAATCTATAAATGTAAACACGGCAGGAGAATATTGGGCGAATGTAACATTAGGACCCTGTATTTCAACAGATACAATCAATATTAATTTTATCCAATACCCTATCATTGATTTGCCTTCTGATTCTGTTTTTTGTGTTAACAATACCATTGTTTTGGACGCAGGTAGCGGTGCAACACATTATATTTGGTCAACGGGTGATACCACCCAAACGATTAGTGTAAATTCTGAAGGACTTTATTATGTTAGTGTTGCAAACAAAAAATGTATAACAACTGATTCAACAAAATTAATTTTAAAACAATTTAATGCCTGGCTTCCTTCTTATTCACTTTGTGAATACGATGAGTTTTTATTAGATGCAAGTATTAAAGGCGGCGTTTATGTTTGGTCGACAGGGGACACTTCGCAGGTAATAAATATTGAAAAAAGTGGTGATTACTGGGTTACCACATTAAAAGATAATTGCTTTATGTCAGACACAACCACATTAACAGGCACTTTGGGAGGTGGGGTAATTTATTTTCCAAATACATTTACACCAAATGGTAATGGGTTAAATGATTACTTTACCTGCATAAGCGATGATGTTACATTTTTTCATATGACAATTTTTGATAGATGGGGAGAATTAATTTATGAAACGGAATCACAACAGCCTGGTTGGGATGGAACATGTAAAGGGAAATTTGTTCCAAACGATATTTACGTTTGGACGTTAGAGTATAAAAAAACATGTAGTGATTCTAAAATAAATAGAATGGTTGGGCATGTTTTAGTGTTGAGGTAACTTTTTTATTTTACTTTTGAACTCGTATAGTAGAATATAAATTTAACTATATATTAGAGAATTGATGAACCAGCTTTTTAAGAAATTTTATTTTTTATTCATTCTGCTCTCCTTTACATCAAAAGGCTTTGCTCAATCTAATGTTAAATCTTCCAAGCCACAAAACATTGTAAAGTTTACCGAAAATAAAAATCAATGGGATAGCAAAGTCCTATATCGCGCTCAATTGGATGGTGGTGCTTTATTTTTAGAACAAAATGCATTTACCTATAATTTTTATGATAAAGAGTCATTGCGTGAAAATCATTTAGGTAAAATAAAAAATGGCGCAAACCTAAAAATAAATTCACATGCATTTAAAATGACTTTTTTAGGGGCAGAAAAAAAACCTGAAACATCATCTAAACAAACTACTCCCGACTATAATAATTATTTTATCGGAAACGATAAAACCCATTGGGCAGGAAATGTAAAAAATTTTAGAGAAGTTAATTATAAAAATTTATACACTGGTATTGATATGCAATTATTGGGTATGCAAAATAGCATAAAATATAATTTTATTGTTGAAAGAGGTGCAAATGCAGATAAAATAAAATTGTTTTACCAAGGTCTTGATAAAATTTTTCTGGAAAAGGGTGCATTAAAATTAACAACCACTTTAAATGAAATGGTTGAACAGCGCCCATATGCTTATCAATGGATTGGCAGCAAACGTGTTGAGGTGCCTTGCGAATTTATTTTAGAAAACACAACAGTACATTTTAATTTCCCGAATGGATATGATAAAGCGTATGAATTAATAATAGATCCTGTTTTAATTTTTGCATGTTCATCAGGTTCATTGGCTGACAATTTTGGTATGACGGCAACGTACGATTCGCGTGGAAATTTGTATTCTGGAGGAACCTGTTTTGATGTTGGTTTCCCTACCACAACTGGAGTTTATGATGCAACATACAATGGAATTAAACAAGACGGCCGCACCGATGTAGTAATTACTAAATACGATTCATCTGGAACTTTCCTTCAATACTCCACATACATTGGAGGCGCTACTAGTACCGAAATTGTTACAAGTTTAGTTGTTGATGGACAAAATGATTTATTATTGTATGGGGCAACGGGCTCTTCCGATTTTCCTACCACCACTAATGCTTACGACAAAACATTTAATGGCGGAATATCACTGCACTTTGTTTATAATGGTTCCTATTTTGATAATGGAACAGATATTTATGTGGCCAAATTAAACTCCACAGGTTCCACATTATTGGCTTCTACGTTCATTGGCGGAAGCTTAAATGATGGTGTCAATGTAAATAATGATTCTGTATTTATATCTCAAATTGGCACATACGAATTTCCTGCCGACTCATTACAATATAATTATGGCGATCAGTACCGTGGCGAAATAAATGTGGATCAATCTGGTAATGCATACATAGCTAGCTCTACACGGTCAAGTAATTTTCCAATTGTAAATGGTTTTGATATTACCCTAGGTGGCGAGCAAGATGCTATTGTATTTAAATTCAATCCCGATTTTTCTCAATTATTATGGAGTACCTATTTAGGAGGAAACGATAATGATGCCGGATATGCTTTTGCTTTAGACGATTCGTCAAACGTATATGTAACAGGTGGTACGCGCAGCACAACGGGTTTCCCTACAACAGCAGGTGTTTTAAAGCCGAGCTATTGTGGAGGTAAAGCCGATGGTTTTATTACTAAAATCCGCAAAGATGGTAAAGCCTTTTTATACTCTACGTTTTGGGGAACAACCGCTTACGATCAAACCTATTTTGTTCAATTAGATAAAAACAACAATGTATATGTTGTTGGTCAAACCGAAGGGGCAATGCCCGTTTCGACTGGTGTTTATAAAAATGTAAACAGTGGGCAGTTTATTACAAAAATCAACGACAAATTAAATACATTAATTTTTTCAACTGTTTTTGGAAATGGAAATGGGCAACCAAATATTTCCCCTTCTGCTTTTTTAGTTGATTACTGCGAAAATATTTATGTGTCAGGTTGGGGAGGTAAAATAGTTCCTCCTGTTACAAATACTTTTTCAATGCCAACATCTGCAAATGCAATAGATGCTACAACCGATGGACATAATTTTTATTTAATAGCACTTTCTACTAATGCTACATCGTTACTTTACGCAACCTATTTTGGTGGTGATTTTAGCTGGGAGCATGTGGATGGAGGAACAAGCCGATTCGATAAAAAAGGAATTGTCTACCAATCGGTTTGTGCTGGTTGTGGTGGCAACGATGATTTTCCTGTAAAAGCAGGTTGTTGGCCATATACAAGCCCAATTTATAATCCTATAAACCCTGGTGCACCGTCGTCTGATCAAGGAATTAATATGAATTCAAATTGCAATAACGGTACTTTCAAATTCGATTTTCAAGTTCCCTTGGCTCAAGCAAGTTTTACTGTGAATCATTTTAGTGGTTGTGCTCCGCTCACAGTAAATTTTTATAACGAGAGTTCAGTAGGAGGTTCCTTCCTATGGGATTTTGGCAATAACGACACAACGTCACTCATCTACAGTCCTTCACGGACTTATCCAACACCGGGAGTTTATAATGTAAAATTAATTGTAAAAAACACATCCAGTTGCAATGTGTATGATACAGCTTTGCAAGTAGTTACTGTTTACCCATCTATAGTAGCAGATTTTGATTTTGTAACTACGCCCTGTACCAATCAAATTTTATTATCTGATTCATCAAAAGTTGCTCCTATATCCTGGTGGTGGGATTTTGGAGACGGCGCTACATCATCGGTTCAAAATCCTTCACACCTTTTTGCTTCAGCAGGTTTGTATAACATTTCTTTGGTTGCAACAAATGCAAACGGATGTAAAGATACTGTTGTTGTTCAGTCCAATAATCAGTCTGGCTCATCCATTAACCCTGCTAAAACAATTTGTTTAGGTAATACAACACAACTCCTTGCTACAGGCGGTTACGCATACCAATGGTTTCCGGCCACAGGTTTAAGTGCCGTTAATGTTCCTAACCCAATTGCTTCACCTACCGTTAATACAACGTATACAGCAACTATTTTTTCTTATAATGCTACAACTCAAGATAGTTGTACTAACAGCTTATCAACCTTAATTACGGTATCAAACCCCTCGCTATATGGATTGACATTAACAACTAATCAAGACACATTGTTGCAAGGAGAATCGGCAGTTTTACAGGCCATTACAGATACAACATTAAGCATTGTCTGGTCGCCGTCAGTAAATTTAAACAACTCGCATAGTTTTAACCCCATTGCAACACCAGGAGAAACAACAACATATACAGCAACCATAACTAATAGTTTAGGGTGTAACAAAGATGCAAGTATTACTATATATGTGCATCCACGGCAATGTAAATTAGAAGATGTTTTTATCCCAAATACATTTACTCCTAACGGCGATGGTAAAAACGATGTTTTATTTGTTCGAGGTAACTCAATTTCTGAATTATATTTTGCCGTTTATAATCGCTGGGGCGAAATGATTTTTGAAACAAAAGATATCAAGAAGGGTTGGGATGGAATTTATAAAAATAAAAAAGCCGATCCGGCTGTTTTTGCTTGGTATTTAAATGCTAAATGTTTTAATGGCGAAGAGATTAAGAAAAAAGGAAATGTTACGTTGATAAGATAACTATTGAAAAAGATAGGTTACATATTATTTTTAGTTTGTTATTGGCAAACTTGTCTGGCTCAGGACATACACTATTCTCAGTTTAATTCATCTATACAGAATTTAAACCCCGCTCAAACAGGTTTATTTAATGGCGATTGGCGCTTTGCTGGCAATTATCGTAGTCAGTGGGCTGCGATACCTGTACCCTACAAAACATACTCTATAGCAACTGATACACGTTTAAAAACAAAATTAAAAAAAGATGCGCTTGCTCTTGGATTACTTATAAATACAGATAAAGCCGGCGATTCTAAATTTACTACTTCACAAGCATTTATATCAGTTGCTTATATTAAAAATTTAAACAGTGATTCTACGCACTTTTTATCTGTTGCTATTCAGCCTGGTTTTTCTTCAAAAAGTTTCAATTTAAACGATTTAACTTTTGATAATCAATTCGATGGCGATCACTACAATTCAACATTAAGTAGTGGCGAAATTTTTTCAGCAACACGTATTACCTATTTCGATTTTGGTAGTGGAATTAGTTATTTGTATAAAAAAAACAAACGAACACAAGTAAATATTGGTATTTCTATGTTTCACCTAAATCAACCTAAACAATCGTTTTTTGATAATCAACAAATAAAATTGGATTTAAAAACTACTGTAAATGCGATGTTGCAATTTCCTGTGTCGGCACAAATTGATATTTTACCTAGCGTTCTTTTTCAGCGACAAGGAAAATATCAGGAAATATTATTCGGTGGCTTTGGAAAATATTATTTAAACCCTATAAATGGTTATCCAACAGCAATTTTATTAGGGGGCTTTTATCGGTTGAAAGATGCCATTATTTTTGGTGCTAACATGGATTATCGCAATTTTAATGTAGGTATAAGTTATGATATAAATACATCTAAATTGATTGAAGCAACAAATCATCGTGGAGGACTTGAAATTTCTGTTATTTACATATTCAAAAAATTAGTTCCATTTGTTGCTAAAAAACGCGTGTGCCCTATTTATATGTAAGTGATGTTTCATTATTTTTTATTTTTAAAGCATAGCTAAAAAATTAATTTCATGAAAATAAAATTCATTTTTATTTCTTTTATATTCTGTTTTCATTTTCAACTTCAAGCACAAAACACTAAAAAGCTTATTGAAAGTGGCGATAACGCTTTTGCAGACAATGATTTTTTTGCCGCTGCAATTTATTTCAACCAAGCAATCTTACAAGACTCTAGTGATATTAGCATTCAATACAAATATGCCGAAGCAAGCCGATTAAATTTTGATTATAAAATTGCAGACCATTGGTATAGCAAAGTTTTAAAATCCGATTCCGATGGAAAACTATACCCTAATTGTTCTTTTTGGATGGCAAGCATTAAAAAATCAGAAGGAAAATATAAAGAAGCAAGAAGCTTATTTGATAAATATGCTAAAAAAAACAAGAAGAAAAAAACCGATTATTTTGTAAAAAAAGCCATTCAGGAAGTTGCTGCTTGTGATTACGCACAACTACTTATGGCCAATCCAGATAAAAGTATTTACATCATTCATTTGGATAGTATGGTAAATAGTAAAGTGTCGGAATACGCACCAATACAAGTGGATAGCCTCTTATACTTTTCATCTTTGCGAGATGCAAAAGATCGCGATAAAAAACACCACATAAATTTCAATAAAATATATACCGCAACACAGGAAAATATAAAGTTTAAAAAAGCAAAAGAACTAGATACACTTTTTAATAAAGAGGGAATACACAATGCCAATACAGCTTTTAACGCTGATTATACAAAGGTTTATATAACGCGTTGTAGTCAAAAAAACGCATTGGATTTTATGTGCGAAATTTATTCTTCGACTTATGTTGACAAGCATTGGACACCCTTAAAAAAATTACCTGCCGAAATAAATATGCAAGGTTATACCAATACACAACCAGCAATTGGTTACTTGGGTAATGACGAAGTCTTGTTCTTTTCCTCTAATCGTCCAGGTGGTGAAGGGAAGATGGATATATGGTATAGTAAAATAAATACGTTAGGCAGTTTTGAAAAGGTTGTAAATGCGGGCAAAAAAATTAATTCGCCCGATGATGAAATAACACCATTTTACTGCAAACCCTGTCAGGAATTATTTTTTAGTTCTACCTGGCATAAAGGGCTAGGTGGTTTTGATATTTTTAGTAGTAATTATAAAAACAATATTTTTGAAGAGCCCAAAAATATGGGATCACCTATCAACAGTAATTACAACGATATTTATTTTACAATCAACTCCCAAAAAACAGAGGCATTCCTTTCATCCAATCGCATAGGTTCTTACTTTGAAGAAAAAGAAAGTTGTTGTAACGATATTTATTCCTTTAAAATTAATGTTCCAAAAGAAAATGAACCATCTAAAAAAATCGATAGCACACAAATATTTTTGTCAGAACTAAAATTACTTGTTCCTCTCACCTTATATTTTCATAACGATGAGCCAGATAAAAAAACATTGGCAATATCAACTACAAAAAATTATAAAAAAACGTATGAGGATTATTCCGCTATGCGTGAACAGTATAAAAAAGAATATTCAACTGGCGCAAAAGATAAAAATTTGCAACGCGCAATTACTGACATAGATAACCTTTTTGATGACTCAGTTGATGGTGGAATGCGCGATTTGGAAAAATTTGCACAATTATTATTAAAGGTATTAAATGCTAACGAAAAGGCAACAATAACAATGAAAGGCTATTGCAGCCCTTTGGCATCAACCGATTACAATATAAATCTTGCAAAACGAAGAATATCAAGTCTCCGTAATTATTTTACGGAATATGAAAATGGTATTTTTAGTTCATACATAAATAATTCTAATCCAAATGGGGGAAGTATTACTTTTTTGAACGAAGACATTGGTGAACTTAAAGCCAAACCCAACGTGAGCGATAATTATTACGATACCAAAAACTCAATTTATAACCCAGCAGCAGCATTAGAGCGTAAAATTCAGATTATTGCTGTTTCAATTTCCTCACCCAATAACTAATTTGAATTTAGTATTTAAAATCATTGTTTCAAAGGTCTTTTGACATTAAACACGGCCAAAAAATGTTTAAATTTGTAGTGTATGGATAATAAAAAAACATTTTATGCGTAGCCTTTTAAAAATTATTCTGTTTTTACTTCCAAGTACTTTTTTTGGGCAATTAAAACAAGATGTTAATCCCAATGGATATAATACGTTTTATTACGATAATGGAAAAATTTCAAGCGAAGGTACAATGCACAATGGTAAGCCTGATGGGTATTGGAAAACATACTCTCCCAGCGGCGTAATAAAATCGGAAGGTAACCGCAAAAATTTTGAATTAGATAGTGTTTGGAAATTTTATAATGAACAAGGAAAACTTGCTTTCGAATTTAATTATAAAGGCGGGAAAAAGAATGGCGCAAAAAAAATATTTGATGCCAAAGAAGGAATATTGCTTACTTCCGAAATTTTCGAAAACGATATCAAAAAAGGCAATACAATTAACTATTATAAGGATGGAACAGTAAAACAAACAATTCCTTTTATTGATGGAAGAGAAGAAGGTGAAGGTTTTGAATACGCTCCTGATAATACCATCATTACATTAACCCAATATAAAATGGGTTTTATTCAGAAAGAAGAAAAAATAAATCGAAGAGATGCAACTAATCTAAAAACAGGAATTTGGAAAGAATTTTATTCAAATGGCATACTTAAAAATGAAGGAACTTATTCGGAAGATAAAATGAATGGGTATTTTAAAGAATATTCAACCAAAGGAAGCCTAGTAAATACAAAAAAATACATTAATGGCGTATTGCAAACCGATCCACCGGAACTAGCAAAATTAGATGTTAAAACAAGTTATTTTGAAACGGGAGCTGTAAGATTTACAGCAACTTATAAGGATGGAGTTGCCGAAGGAATTCAACGCGAATTTTCGCCCGAAGGAAAAGTAATTGGAGCAAAATTATTTGTAGGTGGCATATTAACAGGCGAAGGAATATTGGATACTGCAGGTCGAAAGCAAGGTGCTTGGAAAGAATATTTTTTAAACGGAACATTACAATCCAAGGGCGAATATTTAAATGGGAAACGTATTGGAGAGTGGATCTTTTATCATCCAAATGGGAAAATTGAACAATTCGGAAAATACGATAGAAAAGGAAAAGCACAAGGGCCATGGAAATGGTATTATGAAACTGGTACTATTTTACGCGAAGAAAATTATTTAAATAATTTACAAGATGGTTTAATGACCGAATACAGCGACAGTGGAAAAGTAATTACCAAAGGCGAATACATTGCAGGACAAAAAGAAGGGCCATGGATACTTGAATTAACAGAGTATAAGGAAGAAGGAAATTTTAAAGCCGATAAACGTGATGGAGAGTGGAAACATTATTTTACAGAAAATAATAAATTACGATTTGTAGGAAAATTTATGGACGGTGTACCTGATGGAATACAAACATTTTATTATTTAAATGGAAAAGTTAGACAAACTGGTAAATATAGTGGTGGTGGGAAAGAAGGGGAATGGAAGTTTTATGATGAAACAGGAGTATTGTTTTTAACCATATTGTTTAAAAATGATATTGAGGTGCGCTTTGATGGCATAAAAGTGTTACCAGAATCAGCTGCAAGCGAACCAAGTATCAGATAAAAAACATAAGCATATGCTCTCCAAAAAAACAAAAATTGAACTTGTTGCCGAAGTAAAAAAACTTCAAAAAAAAATTGATTCTCTCAAGCGAAAAAATGAAAAAATTAGTTCAATACCTTCAAAAAAATTAATTAAAGAAATTGCTCAACGTAAAAAAACAGAAAATGATTTAAATAACACACAAAAATATACAAGGTTATTAATTGATAGTTCTTTGGATATGATTTGTGCATCCGATAAAAATGGTTTTATAACCGAATTTAATTACGCAGCACAGCAAATTTTTGGATATAAGCACGAAGAAGTTTTAGGGAAACATTTAAGTATGTTATTTGCCGATAACCAAGAGCCCTCCAAAATAACAGACAAAGAAATTTTTATTTCGGGTTCATTTACAGGAGAAGTCTTGAACAAAAAAAAATCGGGAGAACACTTTATTTCATACCTCTCTGCTTCTGTTTTAAAAAATAAAATGGGTGTAACTATTGGCTCAATGGGTGTTTCAAGAGATGTTACAGCCATAAAAAAAATTGAATTGGAGTTGCGAAAAAGTGAAGAGAGATATCGGGATTTATTTGAAAATGCAACCGATTTAATTCAGAGTATTGATGCGAATGGTAAAATTTTATATGCAAATAGTGCATGGAAAAAAACCATGGGATTTTCTGAAGATGAACTAGCAGAAAAAACTATTTTCGATTTTATTCACCCTAAAAGTGTTAAGCGTTGCATAAAATTACTTTCAAAAATACTTGATGATGGCAAAATAGATAATGCCGAAATTATTTTCCTTTCAAAAAGTGGGCATCCAATAATTTGTGAAGGAAACATAAATAGCAAATTTGAACAGGGAAAGCTTAATTCTATTCGCGGAATATTTAGAGATGTTACGGTTAATCGTCAGGTTGCAAAGCAAATTAAAGAGAAGGAAGAAAATTATTTAGCAATATATAATCAGGCATATATTGGTATTGCTCAGGTTGCGCTTACTGGTAATTTTATTCATGTAAATGATCATTTATGCCAAATACTTGGTTACTCAAAAGAAGAGCTTTATAAAATGTCCTTTTCTGATTTAACTTCAGAAAGTGATTTAGAAAAAAGCATGGATATTCAAAACAAAGTGTTAAATGGAACCATTGATAAAGCCACTTTTGAAAAAAAGTATATTCACAAATCGGGTAAACCAGTAAATATTAACTTAACGCTTTCGGTAGTAAGGGATGGCGAAAAAAAACCTATGTATATTATTTCTGTTTTTCAAAATATTACCGACCGAATAATTGCTGAAAATGAAAAACAAAGACAATCCGCACAATTAAATTCAATCATCGAAAGTAGCAGCCATATAATTTGGATGGTGGATAAAAATCTTTCACTAACAACATATAACAAAAACTACAGCAATCAATTCGAGCAACTCTATGGAAAAGCTATTAAATTAGGTGATTCTATCTTTTCAAAACCTACGATTTCAAACGAACAAGAAACTACTGATTTTTTGAAAAAAAAGTATCAGAAAGCATTTTCGGGCAACCCCCAATACTTTGAAAAAAAACAAATACAACTTAACGGAAACGAATGCTGGCAAGAAGTTTATCTTAATCCAATTTTTGATAAAAAAAATAATGTAATTGAGGTATCAGGGATAGCACATGACATTACAGAAAAAAAATTAATTGATAAAAAAACACTTCAATCCCTTCAAGAAAAAGAAGTGTTATTAAAAGAAGTTCACCATAGAGTAAAAAATAATTTACAAGTTATTTCAAGTATTTTAAACCTTCAGTCTTCGTATGTTAAAGATAAGAAAACACTAAGTATTTTAAAAGAAAGCCAAGACCGAATAAAATCAATGGCCTTTATTCATGAAAGTTTGTATCAGACAAAAGATTTTTCGAGCATTAACTTGTCCGAATATTTAGAGAAACTTACAATGAATTTATTTTATTCCTACTCAAATTTAGATTACCAAGTTAAATTAAATCTAGATATTCAAAATGTTTTTCTTAATTTAGACCTCGCAATTCCATGTGGTTTAGTTATTAATGAAATCGTTTCAAACGCATTTAAATATGCCTTTTTGAAAAACAGGGTCAATTGCGAAATCTCTTTAAAAATTTCTTTAGTGGCCGAAAATTTAATATTATCAATTGGTGATAATGGAATAGGATTGCCTAAAAAATTTGACTTTAGAAACACCGAATCGTTGGGCTTACAACTAGTCGTATCATTGGTTGATCAATTAAATGGAGTTATTGAATTGGATAATACAAAAGGAGCAAATTATACAATAGTATTTAAACAAAATCAAGGAAAAAAAAGAATTTAAAAAAATGTCAAAACTAAACATATTAATTGTTGAGGACGAGAGTATAGTTGCGAAAGATATTCAGCAGAGTTTAAGAAAGTTAGGATATACCGTGGCGGGAATTTGTTCGGATGGTGAGGATGCAATACAAAGTGCTGAAGAGCTTCGTCCAGATTTAATTCTTATGGATATTATGTTGAAAGGCGAGATGAATGGCATTGAGGCGGCAACACAAATTCGCGACAAATTTAGCATTCCTGTTATTTATCTAACAGCATATGCTGATGAAAGCACCTTAAATAAGGCGAGAGTTGCCGAACCATATGGTTATGTAATTAAACCATTTAAAGAAATTGATTTGCACACATCAATCGAAATGGCTATTTACAAACATGAAAAAGAAATGGATGTAAAAAAGGAACGCGATTTTTTATATTCAATAGTAGAAAATAAAGATTCGAAAGACACCATCTTTGTAAAACAAAACTCTCGTTTAGTAAAAGTTAAAACCTCCGATATTTTTTATGTGGAGGCATTAAAGGATTATGTGGTTATCAATACTGCTAACGCCCGATATACAATTCACTCTACAATGAAAGATATTGAACGTAAATTACCAGCTAGTGATTTTATTCGCGTTCATCGTTCATTTATCGTAAGGATTGATAAAATTATTGCAATCGAACAACCTAATTTAATTTTAGAAGACGATAAAAAACAAATTCCAATTGGCGGATCCTACAAGGACGCCTTAACCAATCGCCTAAACTTTGTTTAATTTAATTAGGGAAAATAATTTTCGATTTTTATTTAATCGTCAATAAAAAAACTAAAAATAATTATTGATAACACATTTATGGCTATGACAGAAAAGTTAGATCAGATCGATAAAAAAATTTTGAAAATTCTATCCACTAATAGTGGTATTAGTAATATTGAACTTGCTAGTCAAATTGGACTTTCTGCAACCCCTACATTTGAAAGGGTAAAAAAACTAGAAAAACAGAAAGTAATACGAGGCTATCATGCAGATATAAATCCTCAACCACTAGGTTTGGGAATTGAAACATTCATGATGGTTTCACTTGCAAAAACAGACAGGGATTCAACTGCGCTTTTTTTAAAACAAATTAATGAAATCGATGAAGTGTTAGAATGCTATCGTATTTTAGGGTCATCATCTGATTATATGATGAAAATAATAGTAAAGGATATGCCTGCCTACGAATATCTTGCAATGGAAACAATCCGCAACATAAAAGAAGTAAGTCAATTAAAAACGATGGTTATTCTTTCTACTCTCAAAAAAAACTATTCTTTACCTTTGTAAATAAAACTTAAAATATATCGTAACAAAAAAAGACTCTCAAACTGAGAGTCTTTTTTGTTACACTTAAAACGTTTTTTTATCCTGCCAACGCTTCTGCACCACCAACTATTTCTAGGATTTCATTGGTAATTGCCGCTTGACGAGCTTTGTTATAGGTTAGTTTTAGTTCTTTTATTAAAGATCCTGCGTTATCCGTTGCCTTATGCATTGATGTCATACGTGCTCCATGCTCTGCTGCATGCGAATCCAATAACGCTTTAAACAATTGAGTTTTTAATGAACGAGGGATTAAATCTGCAACAATAAATTCTTTGTTTGGTTCAAAAATATATTCGCTTGATTTCTTTTTTTCTGAAACAACAGGTGCTTGAACAGGTAAAAATTGCTCTACAGTTGTTATTTGAACAGCAGCATTTTTAAATTGATTATACACTAATTCAACTTTATCAAACTGACCGGCAACAAAAACTTGCATAATTTTTTCTGCAACTGGGGCAACATTAACAAAAGTAAGGTCGTCGAATAACTCATTCAAACCTCTTGGCATATCCGATCCAATTATTCCGTATTCCGTTTTTTTAAAGAAATCAGCAGCTTTTTTACCTACACATAAAACACTCACATTAGCTGTTTTATAGTCTTCTTTTGCTAATTTATTTGCAACTTTTAATACGTTGGCGTTAAATCCACCACATAAACCCCTATTTGATGTAATTACAACCAACAATACACTTTTAACCTCTCGCTGTTTCGAATAAATACCTTCAGAGCTATCTAAACTGGCGCTTAAATTTTCTAATATTTCCTTTAGCTTGGTTGCATAAGGGCGCATTTGTGTAATAGCATCTTGCGCTCTACGCAACTTTGCAGCACTAACCATTTTCATAGCGCTGGTTATTTGTTGTGTTGAACTTACTGATACTATTCGGTTTCTAACCTCTTTTAAATTTGCCATTTGTAATTGGATGTTAGATTTTTGATATTAGAATCTGGATTTAAAAATCCAAAAACTAATACCTAATATCTCAATACTTATTTATAATTTGCTGATAAGTCTTTTGCTACTGATTCTAATACGTTTGTAATCTCGTCAGTAAATTTACCTGCTTTTAAATCGTTTAATATATTCTTGTGTTTAGCTTCTAAAAAAGCAATGAATTCAGCTTCAAATTCTTTTACTTTATTTACAGGAACATTACGCAATAAACCTTTTGTACCACAATAAATAATTGCAATTTGCTGTTCAACACGCGCTGGCGAAAATTGCGCTTGCTTCAAAATTTCCACGTTACGCGAACCTTTGTCAAGTACGGATTTTGTTGCAGCATCTAAGTCGGAACCAAATTTAGAAAATGCTTCTAATTCGCGATATTGTGCTTGGTCAAGTTTTAATGTACCAGCCACTTTTTTCATTGATTTAATTTGAGCGTTACCACCCACACGAGATACCGAAATACCTACGTTAATTGCCGGTCGAACACCTGCATTAAATAAGTTTAACTCCAAGAAAATTTGTCCGTCAGTAATAGAAATAACATTTGTTGGAATGTATGCAGAAACGTCACCAGCTTGTGTTTCAATGATTGGCAATGCCGTTAATGAACCACCACCTTTTACAATTCCTTTAATAGAATCAGGTAAATCATTCATGTTTTTTGCAATATCATCATTCGAATTAATTTTAGCGGCACGCTCTAACAAACGACTGTGCAAGTAAAATACGTCACCAGGATATGCTTCACGTCCTGGAGGTCTACGTAACAATAATGAAACCTCACGGTAAGCAACTGCTTGTTTAGACAAATCATCATAAACAATTAATGCAGGTCTGCCAGAATCGCGAAAAAACTCTCCAATTGCTGCACCAGCGAAAGGAGCGTAAAACTGCATTGGTGCAGGATCAGATGCTGTAGCCGATACAATTACAGTATAAGGCATAGCACCATTTTCTTCCAATACTCGTTGAATATTAGCAACTGTCGAACCTTTTTGACCAATTGCCACATAAATACAAAACACAGGTTGACCCGCTTCGTAAAATTCTTTTTGGTTAATAATAGTGTCTATCGCAACAGCTGTTTTACCCGTTTGACGATCGCCAATAATTAACTCTCGCTGACCTCTCCCGATAGGAATCATCGCATCAATTGCTTTCAGACCTGTTTGTAACGGCTCGGTTACTGGCTGACGATAAATAACACCAGGCGCTTTGCGCTCCAATGGCATTTCATATAATGTACCTGCAATTGGTCCTTTACCATCAATTGGATGACCCATTGTATCAACAACACGACCTAACATACCCTCACCTACTTGCAATGAAGCAATTTTTCCTGTACGCTTAACTATATCACCTTCTTTAATTTCGTTTGACGAACCTAAAGTTACAGCACCAACGTTGTCTTCTTCTAAATTCAATACAATACCTTTTAATCCACTTGCAAATTCAATCAACTCTCCTGATTGTACTTTTGATAGTCCGTAAATACGGGCTATACCATCACCTACTTGCAATACGGTACCAACTTCTTCTAATTCCTGTTCCGATTTAAAACCAGATAATTGTTGTCTTAATATTGCAGATACTTCTGCGGGTTTAACTTCTGCCATTTTTATTCGTTGTTTGTTATTAGTTGTTTGTGTTATACATAATTGAAAAATTCAATTAAATTATTTTAAAATTCCTTAATAAATGGATTCTCTTTAAATGATTGTTTTAAATTATTCAGTTTGCGCGAAATACTTGCATCTACTTGTTTATCTCCTACACGAATAATAAAACCACCAATAATATTTTCATCAATTCGCTCTTCAATAACAACATCGCTACTACTTGAATTTTTAACAATATCAATTACTTGTTTGCGGATAATGTCATCCATTCTAGTTGCTGTTGTAACTACAGCCGTTAATATTTTTTTCTTTTCTTTATACTGCTTAATAAATTCAGAAACAATTTCAAGTAAAAATATTTCACGCTTTTTGTTAGTAATTAAGTGAATATAGGCATCCGTAACTTTATTTAGTTTTCCTGCAAATATTTCTTTTAAAATAGCTTGCTTTTTATCCGTATTAATAATAGGGCTTTTTAAAAATGTAACAAAATCGTGATTGGATTCACATACGCTTGAAATAGTTTTCATATCAGCATATGCTTGCTCTAAAACGCCTTGTTCCATAGTTAAATCTATGAATGATTTTGCGTATCGTGCTGCTACTCTTGTTCCTTGCATCCTTTTGGTTATTGGTTGTTGCTAGATAATTCTTAATTATTAACTTCTCCTCAACTAAAAACTAGTTTAAGTTAATGTCTTTTAAAAAAGTATTTACTAACGATTTTTGTTTTTCGTCAGAAGATAATTCCGATTTCAATATTTTTTCTGCAATATCAATTGAAAGGCTAGCAACCTGATTTTTCAATTCGGTAATTGCTGCCATTTTTTCGTTTTGAATATTTTCGCGAGCACTCTTTAATAAGCGCTCTCCTTCTTTTGTTGCCAAGCCTTTTGCTTCTGCAATCATTTGTTCTCTAATGTCGCGTGCATCTTTCAATAATTGATCACGTTCAGCTCTCGCTTGAACCAAAATGCGTTCGTTGTTTGCTTGCAATGCTTTCATCTCCAATTTTGCATTTTCAGCAGCAGCTAAAGCACTTTCTATTGATTCTTCACGCTCCTTAATCATTCCCAAAATTGGTTTCCATGCAAACTTTTTTAATAAGAAAAGGATAATAGAAAAGGATATTATCATCCAAAAAATTAAGCCTATTGAGGGTTTTACTAATTCCATTTTTTTGTTTTTTGTTTTTATTTTTTAAAATGCTCACTTCTTGGCTTTGCTTTGCTCAAAAGTGACAACATAATCTGATGACAATTTTTAAAAAAATGTCTGCAGCAACCCTGCAGACATTTTTATTTTTTTTACTTGATAATCAAAACTACCAATAGTCCGATAACCATAGCAAAGAAAGCAGCACCCTCAACAAGGGCCGCAGCTAAGATCATTGATGAACGGATATCGTTCACAGCTTCTGGTTGACGAGCGATAGACTCTAACGCTGATCCACCGATGCGACCGATACCAATACCTGCTGCTAATGCAGCAACACCTGCTCCTAATGCAGCTACACCATAAGTTAAACTTGCTTCTAATAATACTGATGATAACATTTTGTAATTATTTTGTTTGTTTTGCCTCACCGATAATTTAAGGTTTTAGCTGTCGGCAAGGCTGCCCAACTAAAACTGGTATTTTTTTAATGTGCCGAAACTGTTTCGTGATCATGATGGTGATTAACATCATGACCTTCGTCTACTGCTGCACCAAAATATATCGCAGATAACAATGCGAAAACATATGCTTGTAAAAAGGCAACCAATAATTCCAACGCTCCCATAAAAATAGTAAACACTAATGAAAGAACTGAAACTCCTAAACCAAGTCCTACGTTCATTTCGCCAAAAATAAATATTAAACTAAAAAATGCTAAGGAGATAATATGACCTGCAGTTATGTTAGCAAACAAACGTATCATCAATACAAACGGACGAAGAAACAATCCTAAAATTTCAATTGGAGTTAATATAATTAATACAGGAATTGGAACACCTGGCATTGCAAATACATGTCGCCAATAATGTTTGTTTGCAACAAAAAATGTAATCAGTAAAGTAAATGCAGCTAAAACCATAGCTACAGAAATACTTCCTGTTAAGTTTGATCCTCCCGGAAAAATCGGAATTAATCCCAATAAATTATTAATCCAAATAAAGAAAAATACAGTTAAAAGAAACGGCATAAATCGCTCGTAATTTTTACCAATACTTGGTTTAGCAACATCGTCTCTAACAAAAACAATTAGAGGTTCAATCCATGATTGTAAACCCTTTGGTGCTTTTCCTCTGTTTTTATTTGCCGATTTAGCAACCGAAAGAAAAATCCACAACATCAATAACATACTAAACAACATTGCTGCTACATTTTTTGTTATTGAAAAATCGGAAAGTGATGATGTTGCAACTTCATCAATACCACCTAATTGACTATCGATTACAACTACATTTCCTTCATGTAAGGCATAAGTATAATTTGCCCCCTTATACTGCTCTTCTCCTTCATGACCAAAATGTGATGATGAAAATACTTCAATACCTTTATCTGTTTTAACAATTACAGGCAGTGAGATAGAAATGTGTCCAAACAAATGCCAAGAATGATTATCCGCAACATGCTCCAAAATCATTTTTCCGGCATTAAAACCGCCTTCTTCGTGTACTTTATCTTCAACTTTTTCATTAGAAACTGTTGAATTTGCATTTGGTTCATTGTCTGTTGGCTCGGATGCAAACGATGCAAACGATGAAATTAGCATTGTTAAAATTAGTAAAAAATGCTTGAACGTATTTATTTTATTGGCCATTACACTTATTTCTTTACTCAGTTTTTTTTATTCGGGTGCAAATTTAGGGAATTAAACCAATATTTTTAAGAAAATGACTTGTTTTTTACTGAATTCTATCAGTTGTTTTTTTACTGATATAAAAAGGGGATAATTGTCGATAAAATTATTTTTTGAAATGGCGCAAGAGTGTAAACACCTCAAAACCAGAATACAACAAGTACATAACTAGGAAAAATATTGTGAAACCCAATGCTGCTTCTCGTTTAATAAGCGCATACACCAAAATCAATGTTAAATAGCCAAATAGTTTTATACCAGTAACTAGCATAAAATTGACAATAAATTTTTTAGGCTCTTTAACAGAACTTTTAACTAAAAAAAGGTGTATTAAAGTGGAAGAAATAATGAAAAACAACCAAACAATCCAACTTAAATTTGTTTGAAAACGCAAAGAAGCATATTGATTCCAAAGAAATAAAAAAATCAACGTAAAAAAAGAAAAGATAAGTGATTGTATATAAAACGGTTTTAATGAACTCATTATTTGGTCTTACTTTTTTATAACGTCTTTAATAAAATAATAGATTGCTAAAAATACCGACAACAAAGTGAGAACCAATGTAAATATTGGAAATTTTAAAGCAAGCCACTTGTCTAATTGAATTCCTCCCAAAACACCACCAACAATAATGGCTGCCATTTGAATCGCCATTCCTGAATATTTTGAATACCCATTAAGCGGTTTTTTCGGCGAGTTTTGATTTTGCGGTATTTTCACCTTTTATGTCTTTTATTATACCTCCCATGCTACATGAGCCAGAAAATGTTGCGCCAGGTTCTACTGCAATTTTGTTTGTAATAATATCACCAGTAAGTTTAGATGAAGCTTTGAGAGATAATAATTCTGAAACAGCTATTTTCCCTTTGATGGTTCCTGAAACGTCAGCGTTTTGGCAAATAATTTCACCGTCAATATTTCCTGATGTACCTACCACTAATTTACCTTTTACATTTATCGAACCTTTTAAAGATCCGTCAATTCGCATATCCCCATTGGTTGTAATGTCACCATCAATTATAGTTCCTGCACCAATAATATTTACTGATGAGCTTTCGGTTGTATTGTTTTTTACCATCATTTTATTGAACATTGAATACGAATTTTGAATTGCTTTTTGTAAAATTAGTCGAAAAAAATACAAAACCAATAAATTTCCACTTTTTTTTGCAAATTTATTG
>CANCPZ010000002.1 GCA_947380175.1 Bacteroidota bacterium
CATACTTGAAAAAGCAGAGGATTATGCAACTCAACTAGATAAAGATAATTTACTATATTATGAAACAGGTTACAATTTATGTAAAAGAGTAATAAATATCCCTACTAGTTATGCTTTATCAGCAGAGGCTGGTGCTTGGGTTGCAGGTATAGCGGGTGCGTTTGAACAAAATAAATATAAACAACAAGATGCTATTGATGCAAGACGTAAAGCTCTATCAAGAAAAGAGGAAATAAATAAAGCATCCAAACTTGTAGTAGAACTTGAAAAAAAATATATTGAAAATATTAAAAAAATTAATCCCGCGTTTATCGAGAAAGCTGAAATACAATCCACAAAAAAAATCAATCCGTATAGAGTTAATAGAAATAGGAGCATTTTAGGTGCATTTATTGGTTTTACCATATTTACTAACATTGGATTAAATATATTAGATCCAAAACAATGGTCATTTCCTTTAATTTGGCCTATAATAGGAATTGTCATAGGTTATTTTACAGTCAAAATATTCTGGAAGTATGATGTAACAAAAAACAAATAAAAATAGCAACAAAACATTTTATGATTTATTTTTAATAAAAACAACATATACAAAATGAATTCAAAACTTTTATTTAGTCTCCTTTTAGCCATAATAATTTCGGTTTCGGTTATAAGTATAATCGAAACCAATTGGTCAATATTTCAATTCGTTATTGGTTTGATTGTTTTTTTATTACCATTTATGTTTATATCATCATTTAAAAACACCTTAGGGGTATTTATTTTAACTGTTTTAATACTTTTGTTTATCTATTTCAGTTTAAAATACTATTATTACGGAATAATTTTAGGCGCAATTAATGGGATAACAATTGGTTTTTTTATTAGCTTTTTTAAAACAAGTAAAGCGTCTGTAATAAATATTAAAGAGTTGAAAAAAGATTATATCAAAAACAGATGAAGCATTTTATATTATTACTTATTTTTTTTGCCAGCATTACATACGTGCATGCGCAAAACCTTCAATCGGAAAGCCATAGCACCATTGGGTATATAAAAGCGGATGGCACAATTCAAGGTAGCAGCCATTCTACATTAGGCTACATTAAAAACGATGGTACAATTCAAAATGCCAGCCACAGCACCGTTGGGTATATAAAAAGTGATGGTACGTTTCAAAACAGCAGTCATTCAACATCGGGCTATTTAAAAAACGATGGCACTGTTCAAAATAGTAGTCATAGCACAATTGGCTACATCAAAGATGATGGAACAATCCAAAATGAAAGTCATAGTACCATTGGGTATGCAAAAGGGGTAAAAAAAGAATGGGCTGCAGTTACATTTTTCTTTTTTAAGTTTGAATAAATCGTTTTACAGATTTTGTTAAGAACGAAGTTTAAAATCCAAATAATTACCTAGTTATATAACAGGCAAATAAACAACCTTCTTGGTTTCAAAAAACTCTTCGTTAAAATGTTCTTTTAAATCGGTAAAAACAACACGCTTTTTAAAATCTTTAAACTCTTCTGAAAGGTCGCCGCCTTTTAAATATAAAATTCCGTTTGGTAAGTTATTAAATTGGTTTTTGCTAAATTTATTTTGAAGCCATTTATAAAAAACAGGAAATTCGGTAACGGCACGGCTAACAACAAATTCGAATTTATCTTTTACTTCCTCTGCTCGAATGTGGTCGGCTCTAAGATTAGTTAAACCAAGGGCTTGCGCAACTTCATTAACCACTTTTATTTTTTTACCGATAGAATCAACCAAATAAAAATTACATTCAGGAAAAAGAATAGCCAATGGAATGCCCGGAAATCCTCCACCACAACCAACATCAAGAATTTTTGTTTTAGGTTTAAAATCCATCACCTTTGAAATCCCCAAAGAATGTAATACGTGACGCTCATATAACAAATCAATATCCTTGCGTGAAATTACATTTATTTGAGCATTCCAATGTTCGTACAATCCTTGTAATTGAGCAAACTGATTTTGTTGAACAGCAGTAATTGAAGGGAAATACTTTAGAATGATTGAAATATCTGACATAAATAAATTAAATATATTTTACTAATTACGCTAATTTATCCCTCCATCCAACTTAAAAGGCGAACTACTATTTTTCTTCCGATTTTTTTAAAATATTTGCAAGAAACTCACGCGCACGAAATAGCTGTGCTTTTACTGTACCCAAAGGCAATTGTAGCTTTTCTGCAATTTCTTCATACGATAACTCCTCAAAATAACGCATTTCAACTAATTCACGATACCTCGGTTTAAGCTTCAAAACAATATCATGCATCAGTTTAACTTTTTGCTTCTGCACCATATGCTCTTCCGGATTTAAACCTTCGGCTTTCAAATCCATACTCATCTCACCTCCTTCACTATTTTCAAAGGTTCTATCGATAGATAAAGTAACCATCTTTTTTCTTCGTATAAAATCGATACAATTATTTGTAGCAATTTTAAACAACCAAGTGCTAAATGCAAATGATGGGGTGTATTGATGTAAACGTTTAAATGCCTTACCAAATGCTTCAATGGTTAAATCATCGGCATCATCCTTATTATTAACCATTCTTAATAACATAAAATAAACAGAATCGCGATAACGCCCCATCAATTCAGCATACGCTTTTTGATCGCCATTATCCAAAGCAGCACGAATTAAATTATAATCGTAAACCGCTTTTGTAGAAAGATTGGAGTCTGATTCTAATTCTGACATTTAATTATTTCCACTGATTTTTTTTAACAAAAATGTTAGAAATGGTTATTAGTGGGTATAAAACCATTAGCATCAATTCAATTATTGGTACTAAAAATAATAAATCTTTTTCGACTAGCAATTTCATTGATTTATTAAATATAACAATTTGCACCAATAATCTCAGAGCAAAAAGTGATAAAACAATTATTGGGGCAAATTGAATTATAAGTAAGGTAATAAAAAACAAGTAAAAAAAGTACTGACTCATACTCAATATTAGTAAACGTATTTTACTTGCCGAATTATATTGTTTAAAAGTTGTTAAGTGCCTGCTTTTTTGGCGAAACCAGTCTTTATACGTTTTTTTTACTCTGGAAATAGTTATACTATCAATGCTTACTTCTATTTTAGAATTTTGTTTTGTAGCTGCCTCGTTTACAAACAAATCATCATCACCAGAATCGATGTGATAATGCGATGCAAACCCTTTCACTTTAAAAAACAACGATTTTTTGTAGGCTAAATTGCGCCCTATTCCCATATACGTTTTGCCAGCCAATGAAAATGAAAGATATTGCAAGGCAATCATAAATGTATCGAAACGAATAATTTTATTTAAAAACCCTTTTTGTTTTTCGTAAGCGCCATAACCAAGCACAATTTCCGTTTCATTCGTAAAATGTTGCATCATATTAAATAACCAATCTTTACTATTTGGTTTGCAATCGGCGTCGGTTAACAACAAATGTTCGTGCGTAGCACCTTTTATTCCCATCATCAGTGCTATTTTTTTACCATGTGCGTGATTTTGAGATTCTTTAATAGTAACCACTTTTAGATTGGAATGTTTGTATTCCAGCTCCTCTAAAATATCAGCAGTATTATCAAAAGAACAATCGTTCACTACCACAACTTCAAAATCAGGATAATCCTGCGCAAATATTAATGGTAAAAATTCGATAAGGTTATCCTCCTCGTTACGAGCACAAATAATTATTGATGCTGGTGGCGTATTAACAGTTAACTCCTTTTTTTTGTAAAAAGCAAAGCGACCGAAAAAGCCCAAGTAATAAATCAATTGAATAACAAGAGCTAAAAAAAAGAGGATAAAAATTATCAGTCCAATCGAAAAAGATGTAAAAAAAGAAAAATCCATATATAAAATTTGAAAACAAAAAAGATTAAAAGAAAAAGCAATAGCTAACAACAAAAATAGATTGAACTATTCTATGGTAATGTATTATCTTTGGCAGGATTTAAACAAAGTAATTAACAAATGTAAATTACAAATTACGAATCCACACGAATATATTAATCTGCAGGTTGTATCTTCTAGAAAAACAGCAGGTTAATTAATTTGTAAATTTGTATTTAGAGTAACTATGAAATTTAGCATTTCCCATTCTGATAAAAAAAGTAAAGCGCGCGCAGGAGAAATTACCACCGATCACGGCACCATACAAACCCCTATTTTTATGCCTGTTGGTACTGCAGGTACAGTAAAAGCTGTTCATCAACGGGAATTAAAAGATGATATTAAAGCTCAAATAATTTTAGGAAATACCTATCATTTATATTTACGACCAGGACTCGAAGTAATTGAAAAAGCGGGAGGGTTACATAAATTTAATGGTTGGGATAAACCAATATTAACGGATAGCGGAGGTTATCAGGTATACTCTTTATCCAATCAACGAAAACTTACCGAACAAGGTGCAAAATTTACTTCTCACATCGATGGAAGTAAACATTTTTTTAGTCCTGAAGGAGTTATGGATATTCAGCGAACCATTGGTGCTGATATTATTATGGCTTTTGATGAATGCACGCCTTATCCCTGCGATTACAACTACGCAAAAAAATCATTGGATATGACTCATCGTTGGCTAAAAAGATGTTGTAATCGATTTGATGAAACTGAAAATAAATACGGTTTTTCTCAAACACTTTTCCCAATCGTTCAAGGAAGTGTTTATAAAGATTTAAGAGAAAAATCGGCTGAATTTATAGCAGCTCAAAATCGCGAAGGCAATGCCATTGGAGGATTATCGGTTGGTGAACCTGCAGAGGAAATGTATGCAATGACTGAAGTAGTGTGTTCTATTTTACCAGTCGATAAACCCCGTTACCTAATGGGTGTTGGAACACCTATTAATATTTTGGAAAATATTGCATTAGGAATTGATATGTTTGATTGTGTTATGCCAACCCGAAATGCCCGTCACGGTTTGCTTTTTACTCAAAACGGAATAATGAATATAAAAAACGAGAAATGGAAAAAAGATTTTTCGCCATTAGATGAAAACGGTACAGCTTATGTTGATCAGGTTTATTCAAAAGCGTACTTAAGGCATTTAGTGCATTCCAATGAACTATTAGGTGCGCAAATTGCAAGTATTCATAATTTAGCATTTTATTTGTGGTTAGTTACCGAAGCGCGTAACAAAATTATTGAAGGCACTTTTATGGAATGGAAAACTAAAATGGTAAATCAACTAGGAAATAGATTATAAATCGATGAGTATTGATTAGGTTATATTTTAAAAAATCTATCAATATATCACCATTTTAAAACGAATGAAACTAATAGACAAATACATAATCAAAAAATTCCTGGGAACTTTTTTTTTCTCAATGGCATTGATTATTTTAATTGTTGTTGTATTCGACATTTCAGAAAAAATTGACGATTTTATTGACAAGCAAGCACCATTAAAGGCAATTATTTTTGATTTTTATTTCAATTTTATCCCCTATTTTGTAAACTTATTCAGTCCGCTTTTTACATTTATTGCCGTCATATTTTTTACTTCTAAAATGGCCACAAGAACTGAAATTGTTGCCATTTTAAGCAGCGGCATCAGTTACAGAAGACTATTATTTCCTTATATGCTATCTGCTACTATAATCGCAATTTTATCACTCTATTTAAACAATTTTGTGATTCCTAATGCAACAAAAAAACGTATTGCTTTTGAAGACAAATATGTACGAAACGAATTTCACAACAGCTCAAAAAACATACATTTACAAACATCTCCCGGAAGCTATGTATATATGGAAAGGTTTAGTACTGAAGAAAACACTGGATACAAATTTTCGATTGAAAAATTTAAAGATGGGAAATTATATTATAAATTAATTTCTGAAAACATTAAATGGGATAGCTTAAAATCAAGGTGGACGATTAACAACTATTATATTCGCTTCATCAATGAGATGGATGAGTTCATAAAAAAAGGTACTAAGTTAGATACAACTTTATCTTTTACTTCAAAGGAATTTGGCCGCAAAGACAATACAATTGAAACGAAAGATTTTTACGAATTAAACAGGTATATTGATTCGGAACGATTGAAAGGGGCTGATAATATTGAATTGTATGAAATTGAAAAATACAGAAGAATTGCATTTCCTTTTGCAACCTTTATACTAACATTAATAGGCGTTTCTTTAGCTAGTCGTAAAGTACGTGGTGGAGTTGGAATGCATATAGGACTAGGGATTTTAATAAGCTTTACCTTTATTATGTTTATGCAAATAACAACTACATTTGCTGCCAGTGGATTGGTTTCTCCACTTGTAGCTGTTTGGATTCCGAATTTCCTATTTAGTATTTTGGCTATTTATTTATTGAAGATTGCACAGAAGTAAGCTTCTAGTTTCACTCATTCATAATGGTTAACCATAGGATAAAAAATATTTTTTAACGAAATAAAAAAAGCATAAAAAAATCCTCTTGAAGATAATCAAGAGGATTTTTTTATAATTTGATTTTAAAATTAGGACATATGTTTTAGGTTTACACCATATAGAATGATGAATAAAATAGCAAAAATAATTCCTACTGTTGCCATAATTCCGCCAACTAAACCTAAACCCAATGCTAAAGGTAATAAAGGTTGAATTAACTCAAAAACACAATAAACATAGAAACCCATTTTCTTTTGTTTCCACATCAATAGCACACCAATTAAAATTGGAATATTAAGTAATGCTTGAATTAAGGCTGAAGTAGCCATTTTTCCATAATCCATACCTAACATACTTGCCATCGAATTCATAGCTTCCCCCATTTGTTCTCCTCCTTCAGTAACACCCATACCTTGAAAAAGATCGCCAGTTGTAGCTAAAGTAGAATACGTAAAATAATTCATAATACCTCCAATTAAACTAAATGCGATTCCAACAAATGAAAGAATGCATAATACAGTGATAAATTGAGGTCTTTTTGCCGGCATAATAGCCTCTGTGTTTGCTTGGTCCATAATTTTGTTTTTAAGTTTATAAATAAAGGTTTATTAGTATTTCGCTAAGAAACAATATTTTAAATATGATTTAACAAATTGACAATAAATTTTATTAACAACACGTATTAAATTCTGAAATGATCTTCTCAAAAAATCATTTCATCAGCTTTAAATTGCTTGCGTATAAAGCAATAAAAAAGGATGTGAACATGATACTTACCCAACTAATTGAAATACCAAGCATCAGTGTTGGAACAAAAAGTAATCCTAAGTTTGCTATTGCATAAAAATGAATTCCTTTTTTATTTAAGTTCCACATTAAAATAGCTCCAGTTAATGAGCCTGCCATTAGCACAAGCGTTACCATATAATAGCCCCACCCAGCCTGCAGCAATAACAATGATTCATCTTTCATGGCCTGATCCATAGTTGGCGTGGTTTTCAAAAAATCGACTATCAAATCAGATAAAAGAGGTGTTACAACAGATGAAACAATACCCATACCAGCAGAGATAAAAGTTAAAATGCATAACACAGTTAGTATTACAGGTCGCTTTGGCGATTTTTCTTCAGACGACATTTCTAATTCTTCCATTTTTATTTTTGAGTTTTTATTAAAAAATTATTTTTACTCCAAAGTTCGTAATTACTTTTTTGATTTTCATTGGCAGCATTTTGTTTTTGAATGCGAACCGTTTTGTAATATGAATCAACTTTAGGTTGTATTAAAATTTGTTTAACAATTCCATTTGTTGCTATTGTCAACAATTGTTTTGAATCGCCAAAATAATTAGTCCATTCAGAGAAATTAGTACCCGAAGAATCGGCTTTAATTTGAATCGTATTTAAAACAAGTATCTCATCGTTTATTGAAATACCAGCTTTATCAGCAACCGAATCAGGATAAACTGAAATTACCTTGCAAACGCCATTGGCTTCGGAAAGTTTTATTCCTAAGCTTCGTTCATGAAATTTTGTTGAGAAATAAAAAACAAGATTCAAACCTAAATAATTCAAAGCATCTTTCAATACTGATTCGTAATCTACAGCCGAATAAATATAACCAAAAAACAGGCTTTCAAACGATTTATTTGCAAAACATTCAACCGCTCTTTTGTAATCATTTTCTGAATATCCTTTTCCTTTCAATGCAAATTCGGTACACAAATAAAACATTACATCATCCAATGATTTTTTATTACCACTGCTTTTTCTAATAAAAACATCCGTAATAAAAGCTAACAAACAACCTTCATCATAAATAGATGTTTTACGATTAGGAACCCCAGGAACATAACCATCAAGCCATGTATCGAAGGATGAATCGGCAACTGAAAGGTTAAATCGGCCAAAATTATCGAAATGTTTTTGTAATCGTTCTTCAAAAGTTTGAAAATATTGCTGCTCATTAAATACACCCGAACGAAACAATAAATAATCGCCATAATATGTTGTTACTCCTTCACAAACATATCCCAATTTTGAATAATTTTCCTTTGTATAATCATAGGGGTACATTTCAACTGGACGAATGGTTTTAATGTTCCAAGCGTGAAATAATTCATGACAACTCACACCTAATAAATCCTCATACAAACTACCTTTCATTAAATTGTAACCAGGCCCAAGAGCAATAACAGTTGATGTTGTATGCTCTACACCATGGTATATTTTAGCTGGAAGTATCTGAAATAAAAAATGATATGCGTCACAAGGAAACGATTGCATCATTTCCAATTGTTCATTAATAAATTTAGTAAAATCGCTTGAAAGCATTTTCCAATTTGGCTTACACTCTCCCTGAAACCAAAAATGAAATTCAATATCCTTGCAACTAATTTTAGTGTGTTGAATAGAATTACTTGCTATAAAAGGAGAATCGGCAAGCTCATGGAAATTTTCAAAATAAAGAGTTAAAGCATTACCCTTTTTTTGTTTAGCACCACAGGCAACACGATAATCGGCAGGTAAATGTAATTCCATTTCGCATAATTCATTTATACGTTCTGGGTTATACATGCAACAATTTACAGGATTCATATATAATTGAGCTGCATCCAAAAAGGTTGACCCTGCATTGATTTCAAAAGCAAAATAATTGTATTTTATATGAACCGTTGAAACACCTTTAGTTTCAACCTTCCAACAATCCTTGGTGATTTTCTCAAATTTTAAGGCAATTCCATTTTCATCAAATGGTTCCCACTTTTGAACATTTTTGGCAAAATTACCTAATTCGTAACGACCTGGTCTCCATGCCGGAAGCTGAATTAATACTTCATCCTGATTTAAATTATAAAGTATAAATTCAATATCAATATAATGATGGTGTGGATTGACATAAGAAACAATGTATTTCATAAATAAAAATAGGTCTTTTGGTAATAGTTCTGGCGCTAATTTACAAAAAATGGTTAAATTCACTAATGATTGGTAATTTGTAAAACAATGATAAAAAAGTGTTTCGTAAATTCGTGACCATTAGGTAATCGTAACCTAAAATATTTTGTTAATTTCGCATTTCACAAAACCATTTAATAGATTTATTATTCTTAATATTTAATATTCATAAACATGAATTACGATTTAATAGTTATAGGAAGCGGTCCAGGCGGATATGTAGCAGCTATCAGAGCAGCTCAATTAGGTTTAAAAACTGCTATTATTGAACGCGAAAACTTAGGAGGTATTTGTTTAAATTGGGGCTGTATTCCAACAAAAGCGCTATTAAAAAGCGCACAAGTATTCGAATACCTAAATCATGCTAGTGACTATGGAATTAAAGTAAATGGTGGTGAAGCAGATTTTGGTGCAGTTGTAAAACGTAGCCGTGATGTAGCTGATGGAATGAGTAAAGGCATTCAGTTTTTAATGAAAAAAAATAAAATTGATGTAATTACAGGAACTGGCAAAGTAAAAGCAGGTAAAAAAGTTGAAGTTATAGATGCTGAAGGCAAAGTAACTAATTACGATGCAAAACATATTATACTAGCTGTTGGGGCCCGCTCACGTGTACTTCCAAACTTGCCTCAAGATGGTAAAAAAATAATCGGTTATCGCGAAGCGATGACTTTACCTAAACAACCAAAATCAATTTTAGTGGTTGGTTCAGGAGCTATCGGTAGCGAATTTGCATATTTTTATTCTACTATGGGCACAAAAGTTACATTGGTTGAATACCTTCCAAGTATTGTCCCTGTTGAAGACTCTGAAGTTTCAAAACAATTGGAACGCTCATTTAAAAAAGCTGGAATAAACGTAATGGTTGAATCAAGTGTTGAAAGTGTTGATACAAAAGGGGATGGCTGTAAAGTAAAAATTAAAACAAAAAAAGGAGAAGAAATTATTGAATGTGATATCGTACTTTCTGCTGTTGGTATTCAAACAAATTTAGAAAACCTTGGCTTAGAAGAAGTTGGTATTGCTACTGATAAAGGAAAAATATTAACTAATCCTTATTACCAAACCAACATGCCAGGTTATTACGCTATTGGCGATTGCGTTTCTGGACAAGCATTAGCACATGTTGCAAGTGCTGAAGGTATTATTTGTGTTGAAAAAATTGCAGGTCATCATCCTGAGGCATTAGATTATAATAACATTCCAGGATGTACGTATTGCCAACCAGAAATTGCATCTGTTGGTATGACTGAAGCGAAAGCAAAAGAAGCAGGAATTGAAGTTAAAATAGGTAAATTTCCATTTTCTGCAAGTGGAAAAGCAAGTGCAGCAGGAGCAAAAGATGGTTTTGTAAAATTAATTTTTGATGCTAAATACGGTGAATTATTAGGTGCTCATATGATTGGCGCAAATGTTACCGAAATGATTGCAGAAATTGTTGTTGCTCGCAAATTAGAAATTACTGGTCACGAATTAATAAAAACAGTTCATCCTCATCCAACAATGAGCGAAGCTGTAATGGAAGCTGCTGCTGCTGCTTATGGCGAAGTAATCCATATGTAAATTGCGAATAAATTGTAATTGCAAAAAAAACACCAAAGAAATAAGGAAATAAACGGATATTTATTTCCTTATTTTTACCCAATAAGAAACTATTTTCATCAAAAGCACATCGCCTCCGGCATAAAAAAACACCGCTCCCATTGGAGGATTGGCCGTGGAAATGAGTCCGAAGGTATTGTGATTCCATACCCAACATTTAAAATATGTACCTACCAATTCAATAAAAATTACACACAAGGCAATAAAACCATAAAGGTTTTGCCATTGTTTTCGCTTGAGTATCAAGAAAAAGAAAACTCCAAAAAACAATGAAAACACATCACCTAGAAATATCCCTACACTTAAAAAAAGTATAGAAAAAAACACAATAAAAATAATTCGCAAAATTTTATCATTTCGGATTGCCCAAGAACTATGAGCTAGAACATAACCTGAAGCATACACAATGGAATGGCCTAAAGGAACATAAAACGGAATTAATTCGGTTCTGTAATGATACATCCCTAATAATTTACAAAACAGTAATTCGCCTAAATAGGAAAGGAAAATCATTATAAACATCAATTTTCTCAAAAACGAATTTGATACATAAAAGAAAATAGAAAAATAAAATAGTGCCAAAAAATTGGTTAATTGTCGACCATCAAAATGCTTTTCAAGAAAAGTTACTGAATCAATACCTAAAGCAATAATGGTAAAAAAGAAAAAAAAGAAGGCACAAAACAATTGCTTTTTATTATCAAAATTGTTGTCGTTAAAAATAATAGGAGTATTTATTTTTATTGTAACCATTAGGTAAAAAATATATTGAGTCAAATAAAAAAATGGAACTACTTTTTCCGAATCGAAGCCATATAAAAACCGTCGAAACCCTCGCTTGGAAATACTTTTCGATCTTCGATAAACTCGAATTCGTTTTTATTTTTTTGCAAAAACAAATCTACCTGATTTTGATTTTCACTTGGTAATATGCTACAAGTGGCATAAACCAAAACACCATTAGGCTTTAACATTTGCGAATAATTTGTTATAATTTCTTGTTGTTGAATTTTAATCTGATTAATAAATTCTAAATTCAATTTCCATTTAGCATCCGGATTTCTTCTTAAAACGCCTAATCCAGAACAAGGAACATCTAATAATAATCGATCAGCAGTGTTTTTAAATTTATTTATGGTTATCGAATTAATTAATTCTGTTTTAATAATTCCCACTCCTCCCCTTTTTGCACGTTTTTTAAGTTCAATTAATTTTCGGTCTTCCACATCCATCGAAATTATTTCCCCCTTATTTTCCATCATTGCTGCAATATGCAACGATTTGCCTCCAGCACCTGCACAAGCATCAATCACACTCATGCCTGGTTTTAACTTCATAAAAGGGGCAATCAATTGCGATGATGCATCCTGTATTTCAAATAACCCTTGTTGATATTCATTTAAATGAGAGATGTTTTGTCGTTTTGATAGAACCAACGCATCCTGATAATCGCCAATTACAGATGTCTCTATTGATTGTTCAGCAAGTAATTGTTGTAATTGAATAAAATTTGTTTTTAATGTGTTTACCCTTAAAATTACTTTTGCTTCTTTATTTAAATCGTGTAATTCTTTTTCCCAAACATCGGTACCTAATTCATAACAACCCAAATCATCCAACCAATCAGGAATAGACTCTCGATACTTTCTTACCTGTTTAGCTTGCTGATATTTTAAAAGTATTTTACTTTTATCTAATGCCAAAAACTCAGGCCATTGAGGTAATTCAATTTCATTAATAACACACCAGGTTCCAATAATTTTCCATATATCATCAGATGATTGCGTATCATTAATATCAGTTGACACCTCAAACATACGCCACCAACGAACTATTTCGTAGGTAGTTTCGGCAATAAATCGTCTATCGCGAGAACCCCAGCGAGCGTTTTGTTTTAATACTCGCTCAATTGCTTTGTCGGCATATATACCTTCAAAAAAAATCTGGTGGAGTGTTTCTGATACTGCTTGTACTAAGCTTCTATGAAGTTTCATTAAATAAATTTAGTCGTAAAAATACATAATACTTGTTTTATAAACCTTATAAAATTGAGCTAAAAAATTGTATTTTTGATGTTATGAATTTTTCATCCAAATTAATTGAAGAAGCCGTAAACGAGTTTAGCAAACTACCTGGTGTTGGCAAACGTACAGCTTTACGCTTTGTTTTACACCTAATGAAACAAAATAAAAACGAGGTAAATCAGTTTGGAAATGCCTTTATAAAATTACGTTCGGAGTTACGCTATTGTGAAAAATGTCATAATGTTTCCGATAAAATTTTATGTGAAGTGTGTGCAAATCCAAATCGCGACCATAGCACCATTTGTATTGTAGAAGATATTCGCGATTTTATGGCTATAGAAAATACGCAACAATATAGAGGAGCTTATCATATTTTAGGTGGAATTATTTCGCCAATGGATGGTGTTGGACCAAGCGATTTAAATATTGAATCGTTAGTAAAAAAAGCGGCTAATGGCGAAATTAAGGAAGTGATAATGGCATTGAGTGCAACAATGGAAGGAGATACAACTAATTTTTACATATACAAACGATTAAAAGAATTTAACCTTACACTTTCTACCATAGCGCGAGGTATTTCTATTGGCGACGAATTGGAATATGCTGATGAAGTAACACTTGGTCGATCTATTGTTAACCGAACACTTTACGAAAAATCTATAACAGTTAAATAATATACTGATTAAATAGCAGAAGGATTTATGACAGGAAACAGAGTATAATACTGAAATTTTAACAAAAATTATTTCATCCAAAATAAAATCATTAAAAAACTGTCGCATTAACAGAATAATAATTTAGCACATCCATTTGAAACTAACAGTAATAATAGTTAATTACAACGTTCAACATTTTTTAGAGCAATGTTTACATTCTGTGCGTAAAGCAATAAAAAATGTAACTGCCGAAATAATTGTTGTAGATAATAATTCGGTAGATGGTTCGGTGGAAATGGTTAAAGAAAAATTTCCTAATTTACTTTTAATCGAAAACAAAAAAAACACAGGCTTTTCGTATGCAAATAATCAAGCCATAAAAATTGCAAAAGGAGAATACATTCTTCTATTAAATCCTGACACGGTAGTTGAAGAAGACACCTTTGAAAAAGTTTTAAAATTTATGGATTCGCATGCAGATGCTGGAGGCTTAGGTGTTAAAATGCTTGATGGGAAAGGGAATTTTTTACCTGAATCCAAAAGAGGATTGCCTACACCATCTGTTGCATTTTATAAAATTTTTGGTTTATCAAAACTATTTCCAAAATCTAAACTATTTGGAAAATACCATCTTGGATTTTTAAATAAAGATAAAACGCACGAAGTAGAAATTCTTTCTGGTGCATTTATGCTTTTACGAAAAAACACATTGAATAAAATTGGATTACTTGATGAAACTTTTTTTATGTATGGCGAAGATATTGATTTATCATATCGAATTATTTTAGGCGGTTACAAAAACTATTATTTCCCAGAAACCCGAATTATACACTACAAAGGAGAAAGCACAAAAAAAAGCAGTATTAATTATGTATTTGTTTTTTACAAAGCAATGGTAATTTTTGCTAAAAAACATTTTTCTCAAAATAATGCAAAATTATTTTCTATCCTTATCAACTTTGCTATTTATTTGCGAGCAGCCTTTGCAATTAGTATTCAATTTTTAAAATCAATTGCATTACCTGCATTTGATTTTGGAATCATGATGCTGGGGTTATGGTTTATTAAAACCGAATACGAAAAAAACATAAAATTTCTCGAAGGTGGCTCCTATTCAAATTCGCTTGTATCAATTGCATTTACAGCCTACATACTAATTTGGATGTTTACAGTTTACTTGAGTGGAGGGTACGACAAACCTGTCAGGTTATTTCGCATTTTAAGAGGTGTGCTTGTTGGTACGGGAACCATTTTAATTGCTTACTCCTTGCTTCCCGAAGCCTATCGTTTTTCAAGAGCTTTGATTTTATTTGGAATGAGTTGGGCGATATTTTCTTATATCATTTCGCGCCTAACTCTTCATATTGCTGGATTAAAATCTTTCAATCTAAATCCTGATAAGAGTAAACGAATTGCTATTGTTGGCAAGCAAAGCGAGTTTGAACGTGTTAACAGTTTATTAAAACAAACAAACATCAATACCAGTTTTTTAGGTTTTGTTAGCGCTGACAGTGATGGAATAAATCATTCGAATTATATTGGAAAGATTTCACAAATTAAAGACATAATCGAAATTTACAAAGTAAATGAAGTTATATTTTGCTCTAGCGACATTTCTTCGCAAGAAATTATTGACTATATGCATACACTTGTTTCGGCTGAAGTTGATTTTAAGATAGCGCCACCCGAAAGTTTGTCAATCATCGGAAGTAATTCTATTGATACTGCAGGTGATTTATATATCATTGATATAAATTCCATTTCAAAAGCTAAAAACAAACGAAACAAACGTTTGTTCGATGTGCTATCAAGTGCTTTATTTATAAGCTTTTCACCAATTTTAATTCTGCTACAAATTAATAAATTGGGTTTTATAAAAAACAGTTTCTATGTACTATTTGGTTTAAAATCATGGGTTGGATACGGAAACGAGAATAACGAACATCTACCAAAATTAAAACCTTCTGTACTTTCACCTATAGATGCGATTAGAAACGAAAACATTACCAATGAAACTCGAAACCGACTGCATTTAGTCTATTCCAAAGATTACAAAATTGAAAACGATTTAAACATCGTTTGGAGGGCTTTTAAAAAGTTAGGCTTATAAAACATAATGTTACATTTTATAAATCTAATAATTGGTTCAAAAACTTGACAGTAAACAATATTTTATATTTTTTAAAAACATGTTTTAAATTTTACTAAACCTTTTATTGCAGCTTTTAGCTCTACTTTAAAATTAGGCCAAAACAATAAATAAAAGGTAATAAAGTCAACAATCAATTAATCGAATTCAAAATTCAATTACGTTCAAATTAATTATACTTTTGCATAGCAATTTAAAATCCTAACTATTTTATGAAAAAAGATACTGCTATTTTCAATTTAATAACAGAAGAAAAAAAACGTCAAACCATTGGTCTTGAACTTATCGCTTCTGAAAACTATGTAAGTGAAAGTGTTATGAAAGCAATGGGTTCGGTACTTACAAACAAGTATGCTGAAGGCTTGCCTGGAAAAAGATATTATGGAGGTTGTGAAGTAGTTGACAAGATTGAACAATTAGCTATTGATCGAGCAAAAAAATTATTTAATGCCGAGTGGGTAAACGTACAACCTCACTCGGGTGCGCAAGCAAATGCTGCAGTTATGCTAGCCGTTTTGAAGCCTGGTGATAAAATACTAGGATTTGATTTGTCTCACGGAGGGCATCTTACACATGGCTCACCTGTAAATTTTTCTGGCAAATTATATGTTCCATCTTTTTATGGAGTTGACGAAAAAACAGGACGAATAGACTTTAAAAAAATTGAAGCCATTGCAATAAAAGAAAAACCTAAATTAATTATCTGTGGCGCATCATCATACTCACGCGACTGGGATTATAAAAAACTGAGAAGTATTGCAGACAAAATTGGAGCTTTGCTAATGGCGGATATTTCGCACCCTTCTGGATTAATTGCCAGAGGTTTAATGAACGACCCGTTGCCCTTTTGCCACATTGTAACAACTACAACCCATAAAACATTACGCGGGCCTCGTGGAGGAATGATTATGATGGGTAAAGATTTTAAAAATCCTTGGGGAGAAAAAACACCAAAAGGAGAAATTAAGATGATGTCAACATTACTTGATTCTGGTGTATTTCCTGGAACACAAGGCGGTCCGTTAGAACATGTTATTGCTGCTAAAGCTATCGCTTTCGGAGAAGCGTTAGATGAAAGCTATATGAAATACTGCATTCAATTGATGAAAAATGCAAAATTAATGGCACAATGCTTTATGGATAAAGGTTACAAAGTAATCTCTGGAGGAACTGATAATCATTGTATGTTAATTGATTTGCGCTCTAAAAACTTAACAGGAAAATTAGCAGAAAATACATTAGTAAAAGCTGATATTACTGTCAATAAAAACATGGTGCCTTTTGATGATAAATCACCATTTGTTACCTCAGGAATAAGAATAGGAACAGCAGCTATCACAACCAGAGGTATCAAAGAAAAACACATTCCGAAAATTGTTAATTTAATTGATAAAGTTTTGATGAATCACGAAAACGAGAAAGTACTTTTGGAAGTAAGAAAAGAAGTAAACAAATTAATGAAAGAATTTCCTCTTTTCGCTTAAATTTTCATACAAATTTTCATTAAAAAAACGCATCGAAATTTATTTTCCAATGCGTTTTTTTATATTGCAAAATATTCCCTTATTTTTGTATCTTCACACAAATAATTTTAATTTTTAATTCCTCGAAAGGATTATGGCGCAAGTTGAATTGATAATGCCTAAAATGGGCGAAAGTGTTGCAGAAGCAACAATTATTAAATGGTTAAAAAAAGAAGGTGATGCAATTGCTTCAGATGAAACCGTTTTAGAAATTGCAACCGATAAAGTAGATACAGAAATCCCTTCGACTGCTCAAGGAATTTTAACAAAACGTTTATTTAACGAAGGCGATGTAGTTCAAGTAGGTAAAGCTATTGCTATAATAACTACAGGAGTTGATGATTCAGCTACTACTATAGAAATAAAATCTCCAGAACTTTCAACTTTAGTTCAAAAAGAGTTACCTATTGCGGCTATTTCAGAAACAACTTCAATTTCGAATAAATCAACTTCCGGCAAATTCTTTTCTCCATTGGTTCGCAATATTGCTAAAGAAGAAAATATTTCTCAAGTAGAATTAGAATCTATAGCTGGCACAGGTGCAAACGGAAGAGTTACAAAAAATGATATACTAGCTTATATTCCTAATAAGGGTAAACAAGATGTAGCTAATGAAAATAAAATTATTGCTTCAGAAATTGAAAATAAACCTGCTATTACAAAAGAAGCTTCCATAAACCCTAGTTCAAACAATAATAAACCTGCTATTGCCCTTAATGCAGGTGATGAAGTAATTGAAATGGATCGTATGCGTAAACTAATTGCCGACCATATGGTAATGAGTGTTCAAACGTCTCCTCATGTTACTTCTTTTGTTGAAGCCGATGTTACAAACATTGTAAATTGGAGAAATAAAGTTAAAAACAATTTCGAAAAAAGAGATGGCGAAAAATTGACTTTTACCCCTATTTTTATTGAAGCATTGGTAAAAGCAATTAAAGATTTTCCAATGATAAACATTTCGTTAGATGGAACTAAAATTATCAAACGGAAAAATATAAATATTGGAATGGCTGCAGCATTACCTTCAGGTAACTTAATTGTACCTGTTATAAAAAATGCAGATACCTTAAATTTAGTTGGCATTACAAAACAAGTAAATGATTTGGCTAATCGTGCCCGCATAGGCAAATTATCTCCTGACGATATTCAAGGTGGAACTTATACAATTTCAAATGTAGGGTCATTTGGAAATGTAATGGGTACTCCTATAATTAACCAACCTCAAGTTGCAATTATGGCTGTTGGTGCTATCAAGAAAAAACCAGCAGTAATTGAAACAGATCAAGGCGACTTAATTGGAATTCGTCATTTTATGTACCTATCACATTCATACGATCATCGTGTTGTTGATGGATCTTTAGGAGGGCAATTTGTAAGAAGGGTTGCTGATTATTTAGAGCAATGGGATATTAATCGTGAATTTTAGTAACTATATATAATTAAACTATTTTGTAATAATTTAAAAGTTTATTAAAATTTTTAACAGTGTTGAATTTTTAAATAAAGCTACCATGAAAAAGACACTTGCTAATCTTTTAGTATTATCCACTTTAATTTCAATAAACTTAAAGGCGCAACAAATGGATAATGATTACTACAAAACCTTTAATGATGCGGAATATTTTTTCACAAATGAAAACTATCCAGATGCGTTGCCATTATACATTGCTTTAGACAAAAAAATACCTGGCAACGCCAACATGAATTTCAAAATAGGGTATTGTTATTTAAATTCTCCAACCTACAAAATAAAAGCTATTCCTTTTTTAGAATTTGCTATAAAAAACATAGCTAAACAATACGAAGAAGGGGAAATAAAAGAAAAAGGTGTTCCTTTATCTACACTATATTATCTAGGAAATGCCTACCAACTTAATTACGAGTTTGATAAAGCGATAGCCATGTACCATCGATATATTGACGAACTTGGGAAAAATTCCAATCCAATATACAGCCTCAACATTCTTCAGTCTAAAAAAATTTTAGTAGAAATGGATGATGTAAAACACAGTATTGAAACATGTAACAATGGTAAAGAGTTGGTATTACACCCACAAGAAATATTGACGATTACCAATTTAGGCCCAAACATCAATAGCAAATATGCAGATTACTCTCCCGCACTTTCATTGGATGAAAAAACCATTTTTTTTACTTCACGCAGAGAAGGCGGCATAAATGCAACAAAAGAACTGAATGGCTTATATTACGAAGATATTTATGAATCGCATTATGAAAATGACAAATGGCAACCTGCAATTTTAGATGGAACTCGCAACACAATGAGAAACGAAGCGACCTTAAATATTTCTACTGACGGAAAAACATTGTTAATTTATAAAGACGATAATGGAAATGGGAATATCTACCAAAGTGAATTTAAAAATGATAAATGGAGCACACCAGAAAAAATGGCACCATCCATCAATAGTTCTTCATGGGAAACTCACGCTTACTTAACTGTTGACAAAAACATTCTTTATTTTGTTAGTGATCGACCGGGAGGATATGGAGGACGAGACATTTATAAATGTTTAAAATTAGCAAATGGCGAATGGGGTGTGGCTGAAAACTTAGGACCTAAGATCAATACAAAATATGATGAAGACGGTGTGTTTATTAGCCCTGATGGACAAACAATTTATTTTGCATCAAAAGGACATAAATCAATGGGAGGTTTTGATATTTTTAAATCAGAAATTAGTGATGAGAAAGGGAATTGGTCGAATCCAGAAAACATTGGATACCCTTTAAACACTCCCGATGATGATGTTTTTTATGTAACGAGCGCTGATGGAGGAAGAGCTTATTTGTCGTCTGATAAAGAAGGTGGATTTGGAGAAAAAGACATTTATGTGATTGGGTTAAAAAAACCTAACCAATTGGTAATGTCTGGTAAATTTATAACCGATACAAATGGAAAAATTGGAGACAATTCAATTGTATTTACAAATGCAAAAACAGGAGCAATTGCTTATTCGTTGGTAGCTGAAGATTCTTCTGGAAAATTTGAAACTGATATAGCAATAGGGCCTACATACAAAATTGTATATAAAATAAAAGGTGCTGAAGTTTTTAGTGAAGAACTAGAAACTAAAGGGATTAAAGGGAATAAATATATTATCAGAGAAATACCATACAATGTGGCTGAAAGTAATTTGGATACCAAAGAAAACAATACAAATTCTGTTTCATTTCAGTATTTTTATAAATATAACCAAAATGCAATTGACCCTTCTTCTGCTAAATTTATAACATTTATTGATGAGTTATATGCCAGCATTAAATCAAATCCTGCAAACATTATTGATATAGAATCGAGTGCATCTAAAGTTCCTACAAAAACATTTAAAAGCAATAAGGAGTTAGCAGAAAAAAGAGCAACTAATGTAAAAAACATAATAATTGCAGCACTCAATAAAAGAAATGTAAACAAAATGGAATTACATTTCAAAGAGCATAGTTTTGTTCAAGGTCCAAACTATGTAAACGACTCTCATAACAGCCCGTTAACATATGAACCTTATCAATATATTAAAATTGGAATCTCGAAAATTGAAACAGAAAAACGAGAGAAAAAATCTGTGGAATAAAAAATATTTTATAATAAAAAGCTTTAATTATAAATAGTCATGCATAAATATTTGTTTATTCTACTTTCCATATTTTTACGATTTTCAATTAACGCACAATCTGTTTCTGATTACAATAAAAAACTTACTAAAGGAACTGTTTTTTTATTGAAAGGAAAATATTCGCTTGCCTTACCTGCTCTTTTAGATGCATACAATATCGATTCCAGTAATTCGAATATCAATTACAAAATTGGGCTATGCTTTATAAACATAGATGGACTAAAATACAAATCACTTCCATTTTTCGAAAAAGCTATTTTAAATACTTCTGTCAATTACGATGATTCTAATGCTAAAGAAAAATTTGCCCCTCAAAAAGCTTTTTATTTTTATGGTCAAAGCTTATTATTAAATGAACATATTGATGAGGCCATTACACAATTCGAAAAATACAAATCGCTTCAAGAAAAAAAAGAAGTAATAACAGATGTTAATCATCAAATTGAGATTTGTAAAAATGCAAAAATATTAATTTCTGCACCAACCAATATTATACTAAAAAAGTTAAACGATAGCATCAATTCGCCCTACTCTGATTATGGCTCAGTAATTTTAAACAATGAACAGATAATTATATATACTTCACGCAAACCTGAAACAACTGGAGGTAAAAAAAATAATGAAGGAGCGTTTTTTGAAGATATTTATTTTTCTCAAAAAAAAACTGATTCTACTTGGACAAAACCTGAATCAATAAGTAAAAATATAAATACGGATGGCAATGAAGCTATTGTAGGTTTATCAAAAGACGAACAAACTATTTTTATTAACAAAAAAGATATAAATGGAGGAGACATTTATTCGAGTAACTACGATGGGGCAGATTGGTCTATTCCACAACCATTAGAATCCAACATAAATAGTCCTTCATTAGAAACTAATTCATGTTTATCTCCTGATGGAAATATTATTTATTTTATAAGCAACAGACCTAATGGTATAGGAGGTAAAGATATCTGGAAATGTAATAAATTACCAAATGGTAAATGGGGAAACGCTATAAATCTTGGAGAACCAATAAATACGCCTTACGATGAAGAATCACCTTTTGTTCATCCAAATGGTAATATTTTATTTTTTAGTTCAAAGGGTCACAATACGATTGGAGGTTATGATATTTTCTTTTCATTTGCTAACGAAAACAAATGGGAAGAGCCAATGAATATAGGTTATCCAATAAATTCTACAGATGATGATCTTTATTATGTTACATCTCCAAATGGAGAAAATGGTTATTTTTCTTCAGCTAGAATAAATGGTAACGGAGGAAAAGATATATATATAAGTACCAAAAACAAAAGTGACGAGGAGCAATTGGTTTTGATAAAGGGTAAAGTTGTACCTGTTGATGGAGAAAAATTGCCAGAAGGCATTGAAGTATTGTCTACCAATAACGAATCGGGTGCAATTGGGAACTTTCGTTTAATGAAAGATGGTAGCTTTACTATCATATTAACGCCAAATAAGAAATACACGCTTTCATATTTAAATAACGGGAACGAATTTTTTTCTGAAATAATTGATGTTCCAGCAGGGGCTGTATTCCAAGAAATTGAAAAAGAATTAAAATTGAAAGAGGTAATTTTTGATAACACAAAAAAATAATATTTAAAATATAAGCTTCCCGTAACTTACCCTTCAACCGTACTAAAGAATTAATTTATTTTATAAACTTCTCAAAAAACTATTCTAACTAATTATAATTATTAATGATAAAACCAAATTTAACTCGCCCTATTGCCTTTTTTGATTTAGAAACAACGGGGGTTAACGTAGCATCTGATCGTATTGTGGAACTTTCTTTTTTAAAAATTTCACCTGATGGTTCACGGGAAATTAAAACAAAAAGAATCAATCCAACTATTCCCATTCCTAAACAATCTTCAGAAATACATGGAATATATGACGCTGATGTTGCCAATGAACCAACATTTAAAGCTATAGCAAAAAGTCTTGCTGATTTTTTAAAAGACTGTGATTTAGCGGGATACAACTCTAATAAATTTGATATACCTGTTTTGGCAGAAGAATTTTTGAGAGCCGAAATTGATTTTGATTTAAAAGGCAGACGATTTGTTGATGTACAAAATATTTTTCATCAAATGGAACAACGGACACTGAAAGCTGCTTATAAATTTTATTGTGGAAAAAATATTGAAAATGCACATAGCGCTCAAGCAGATATTGAAGCAACTTATGAAGTTTTTTTAGCTCAACTGGAAAAGTATGAGGGTGTAGCATTTGAAGACAAAAAAGGAAATATTTCAACGCCAATAAAAAACGACATAAAAGCATTACACGACTTTACCAATATTAATAAAAATGCTGATTTAGCAGGCCGTATAATATTCAATGAAGAAAATATTGAGGTTTTTAATTTCGGGAAACATACCGGAAAATCTGTTGAGCAAGTTCTTAGAGAAGAGCCCTCCTATTATGCCTGGATGCTTAATGGAGATTTCCCCCTTTACACAAAAAAAATCTTAACTGATATTAAATTAAGAATGGCATTTAATAGGTAGCTATTTAAACCTTTATTATATATTTATTATGAAAATTATTTGCATAGGTCGCAATTATGCTGAACACGCAAAGGAGCTTAAAAATGAAGTCCCAACTGAACCAGTTTTTTTCCTAAAACCAGATACCGCACAAATAAAAAACAATCAGCCATTTTATTATCCAGATTTTTCAAAAGAAATTCATCACGAAGTGGAATTGGTTATAAAAATAAATAAACCAGGTAAAAACATCCAAGTTGAATTTGCAAAAAAATATTATGATGAAGTTGGCATAGGAATTGACTTTACTGCTCGAGACCTACAAAATAAATGTAAGGAAAAAGGGTTACCTTGGGAAATGGCAAAAGCTTTTGATGGTTCAGCACCTATTGGAGAATTTATTGATAAGAAAAAAATAACTAATTTAAATGAAATTAATTTCCATTTAAACATTAATGGGAATATAGTACAAAAGGGAAATACAAAAGATTTATTATTTACGTTCGACAAAATAATTGCTTACGTTTCTCAATTTTTGACCCTTAAAAAAGGAGACTTAATTTATACGGGAACACCTTCTGGTGTTGGTCCAATTAAAATTGGAGATAAATTAGAAGCATATATTGAAAATGAAAAATTATTACATTTTGAAATAAAATAGATTAATTTATACTTGAATTATATAAAAATGAAAAACATAATCATACCAATTGCATTAGTTGCATTATCTATTACTAATAGTTTTAGTCAATTCGACAAACTTAAAAATTCAATAAAAGATGTAGGAAGCAAAGTTATTGCAGACCCAACAGCTATTGACAAAAAAACTATTGAACCGATTAAAGTAGAAATTAATAATCTAATCAATAATCCAAAACCAGCAAAAAAAGCGTTAACCAATGAAGATGTAATTAATGGTTTGAAAAATGCACTAACAGTGGGTACCAATAACTCCAGCGGAATAGCATCTAAAGTTGATGGCTTCTACAAAAATCCAACTTTATTTATTCCTTTTCCTCCAGAGGCAATAAAAGTTAAAGATAAATTAGATGCATTAGGGCAAAAAGAACAGACAGAAAAGTTTGTAATGACGCTAAATCGTGCTGCAGAAGAGGCCGCAAAAAATGCTGCACCTGTTTTTATAAATGCAATTAAAGACATGAGTATTGGTGATGGTTTTGTAATATTAAAAGGAGCTAATAACGCTGCAACCCAATATTTAATGGATAAAACAACTGCTGAATTAAAACAAAAATTTGCTCCAATCATTCAAGCAGCAATAGATAAGGTTCAAGTTACAAAATATTGGAATCCGCTTATTACTAAATATAATAAAATACCTAAAGTAAAAAAACAAAACCCAGATTTAAATGCTTATGTAACTGAAAAAACGATGGAAGGACTTTTTAAACTTATAGCAGACGAAGAATTAAAAATACGAAAAGACCCAATGGCACGTGTTAATGATATCTTAAAAGAAGTATTCGGTAGTCTTACAAACTAATAACATTATCACAAAAAACGCTGCTTCAGTTTAATTTCTGAAGCAGCGTTTTTTTATTTAAAAACTTTAGTATGGATGTACCCAAGGTGTTTCGGAAACTACAGGAGATATGCTCAACACAGGTATCTGTGAATGATTTACAATCTGTTGCGCATAAACACCCATTAATCTTCCTGTAATATTTTCATCTTGATCGGTCATGATGATAATTAAATCTGCATCTATGGTTTTAGCATATGAAAGTGTCATTACAGCTTGGTTTTTTCCACGAACAATTTTACGTGTAAACGATAAATTACATTTTTTGATATACTCCTCAATTTGTTCTAATTTATGGTCAAACTTCTTTAATTCTTGATCATCAGTAGAATCATCCAAACCAAGAATATGTAAACGAGAACCGAAATGTTTTGCTAAAACAATAGCATGATTTAGTTTTTGTCGTGAGTGAACCGAGTTGTCAATTGGCAATAAAATATCTTTAAACCCTTTATGATTTGAATGGCCTTGAACTGTCATTACAGGGCAATCGGAAAGTGTTACCATTTTAAATGCATTACTTCCTACAAAAAACTCTACAACACCTGAAACACCATGCGTACCCATAACAACAAGATCTACTTCATGCTCTTTTGCTATTGTTAGTATTTCACTAAAAATATGTCCGGTTGCTGTTAAAGCTATAGAGCTGACACCAAATTTGGCACGAATACTATCAGCTGTTTCTTCCAGTTTTTTTTCAATAGCGTTTGTAAGATCAGATGGCACATCAATCCTTAACTCAGGAGCTATAATATTAAACTGTTCCCAATTTTTTTCTATCACATGTAATAATACAATTTCAGCTTTAAACAACTGAGCCAAAAATCCAGCATGGTCAATAGCTACTAAAGATATATCTGAAAAATCAATAGGAATAAGAATCTTTTTAATTGAAAATAATTTCATAATTTTTATTTTTTTTATTGGATTATATACTTGTTTACGTTTTATTAAAAAGGAAAAGGAACTTAATAAATCTTTGAATCAAAAATAAATAAGTAATCATACAATTTTCGGTATGATAAATCATATTTTTAAAATACATTTGATTTTCGAAAGTAAACTATTTACTTATATTAATAAAAACAAATTTACAACATCCATAAAAACAAAAAGCAATTATGATAAAAATCATTCCCGAAACAGAACTTATTTTAAATCCTGACGGTAGCGTTTTCCATTTAAGATTATTGCCTGAACACATAGCTGACAATGTTATTATTGTAGGAGATCAAGGACGTGTAGAAATGGTATCAAAACATTTCGATTCAATTAACTTTAAAGTTCAAAACCGTGAATTTATAAGCCATTCTGGGCATTACAAAGGCAAATCAATAATGGTTATATCTTCAGGTATAGGTACAGATAATATTGATATTTTAATTAACGAATTAGATGCCGCCGTAAATATCGATTTAAAAACACGAACGATTAAAGAAGAAAAAAGAAGTTTAAACATTGTACGAATTGGAACTTCCGGTGCATTACAAGAGGATATCCCAGTAGATAATTATGTAGTATCAACTCATGGATTGGGATTTGATGGCTTGATGAATTATTATTTGGATTTACCAAAAATAAACGACAATGAAATTTCGGAAGCATTTATAAAACAAACAAACTGGAATAAACATTTACCATATCCATATGCTGTTAAAGGATCGGAAACATTAATTAATAAAATAGGATTCGATTTAATAAAAGGTATTACAGCAACCGCTCCAGGATTTTATGGTCCGCAAGGACGTAAATTAAGATTAACCCCGTGGGTGGAAGATTTTAATCAACAATTAACTGATTTTAATCATAATGGTAACCGAATTACTAACTTTGAAATGGAAACCTCAGCTCTTTATGGTTTAGGGAAGTTACTTGGTCATCAAACAGCTACCGTTTGCTCAATAATAGCTAACAGAGTAGCAAAAAAATACTCCTCTAATTATCATGCTGCTGTCGAAAAACTTGTAGTACTTGTTCTTGAGAGATTAACAATGTAAAGTTGAAATCTTATTTATACAGATAACTTATTTCGATAAAGGTCGTTTACTTTTGTAGAAATAAGTTTTTTTTATGGAAAAGCAGGAACTGAATGCACTGATTAGCTTGCTTGATGACCCTGATGAAAAGGTTTACGAGCAGATTAGTATTAAAATATTGTCTTTAGGCGAAGAGATTATACCGGTTTTAGAAGATGCTTGGGAACATTCGTTCGATACGCTGATTCAAAACCGAATTGAAAATATTATCCATCAAATACAATTTGATATAATAAAAGACGCATTAAAAGATTGGGCACAACCTGATCAGCAAAATTTATTAGAAGGAGCTCTTCTTATTGCTAGATATCAATATCCCGATATTGATGTACAAAAAATAAAAAAACAAATTGATCAAATAAAACAAGATGTGTGGCTTGAGTTAAATGAGCATTTAACTGCGCTTGAGAAAGTAAAAATCATTAATCATATTTTATTTGATGTACATAACTTTTTAGGAAACACAACTAATTACCACGCACCCCAAAATTCATACATCAATAATGTTCTTGAAAGCAAAAAAGGAAACCCTCTTTTATTATCAACCATTTACTCTATAATAGCGCAAAACCTTGATATTCCAATTTATGGTGTAAACCTACCAGAACATTTTATTTTGTGCTATGTAGATATTGAACACATGGGAGTTCCTTCAAAAAAAGGGAATCAAGGTAGCAACGTATTTTTTTATATTAACCCTTTTAGCAAGGGTGCTATATTTGGTCAAAAAGAGATTGACTCATTTTTAAAACAATTAAAACTAGAACCATTGGCAAAATATTATGAGCCTTGTTCCAATTTGGAAATCATAAAACGTTTGCTTCGAAATCTCATTTCATCTTACGAAAAGCTTGGATATCCTGACAAAAGTGAAGAGCTAAAAATTTTATTAGGTTCATTAGGATAATTTTCGTCACAAGTATTCATTAAAAAAACAACGTTTTTTTTACTTTTTTAGCTAATAAACGAATGCATAAATTAAGTATCGTACTAATTACTCACAACGAAGAAAGCAGAATAAAAAAAACGCTTGAAGCTGCTAAATGGTGCGATGAACTAATTATTGTAGATTCTGGAAGTACTGATAATACTTTAGAGATTTGTAAGCAATTCAGTAATTGTAAAATTTACCACCACCCTTTTTCAGGATATGGAGAACAGAAGAAAAAAGCCGTTGATTTATCTTCAAATAAATGGGTGCTATCAATTGATTCTGATGAAATAATTTCTTCGGAATTAAAAAATGAAATTGAAACTATTTTAAAAAAAGCAACTATTCCACAAACTCATTTTTACATTCCTATTACGCTTGTTTTTCTGGGTAAAATTTTCAGTTACGGAAGAATGAATAAGCGCAATCATTTACGTTTTTTCAATAAGGAATTTGGTAATTTCAACGCTAACAAAGTTCACGAAGGATTAAATATTACCGGGGATTCATCAAAACTAAAGGGCGAATTATTACATTATAGCTATAAAAATGTACATCATTATTTTGAAAAATTCAATTCGTATACCTCTACTGGAGCCGAAGTAATGATGAAGAAAAAAAGAAGTGTGAACAAAGTTTTGACAATGATTTTATTTCCTTTCAATTTTTTTAAATTTTACATTATTGATTTAAATTTCATGAATGGATATGAGGGCTACGTATGGTCTATTTTTTCAGCCTTTTATAAAATTGTTAAATATGTAAAATATGATGAATTATTAACTAATAAATAATGGCAATTATTATCACATGTGCTGTAATTTTACTTGTACTTGTATTTCTAACACTTCAGTATAGTTTACTAATACCTGCTAGTAAAGGTCTACCCATATTAATGTACCATAAGGTATCCGAAAACAAATCAGACGACTTAACAATTGAACGTGATAAATTACGATTACAATTAAATTACTTAAAAAAAAATGGCTACACCTCTATCTTCTGTAACGATTTAATTGCGAACATTAAAGATGGAGTTCCGCTTCCTAAAAAACCAGTACTAATTACCTTTGACGATGCCTATCAAAACAATTTCGAATTACTGATTCCTATATTACATGAATTAAAATTGAAAGCTACCATATTTATTCCTGTAAAATATATGGGCAAAGTAAACGCATGGGATAAAGGTATCGACCCAATTATGAATGCTGAAACATTAAAATCAATTAATCCTAAATTGGTAGAATTTGGACTACATTCGTTTGCACATTATAATTACAATACTATTACTACAAAAGAAATTGAAGACGATTTGCAAAAATGTATTTCGACACTCAATTCCATGAATATTAATTATACAAAAGTGTTAGCTTACCCTTATGGGAAATATCCTAGAGAAGGTCAGCGAAAATTAGAGTTTCAAGGTACCCTCAAAAAACATAATATAGATTTAGCTTTTAGAATTGGTAATAGAATAAATAAAATTCCTCTAAAACAACCTTTCGAAATAAAACGTATTGATATTAAGGGTACTGATAGCTTCTGGTCATTTAAAACTAAATTAACAAAAGGTAGAGTAAAGTTGTTTTAAAAAAATTGTACACTACCATTTTATAAAAATGACACGCATTTTTTTGTAAAAAAAAAATTTTCGAATCGGTGAAATGCTATAATTATTCTAAAATAAACTAATCCGAATAAACAGCTTTAACCCTATCACGTAAATTATAATCATTTGCCATTACTTCTCCATAAGCACCAGCAGTGCGAATTGCAATAATATCACCACGAAAAGTTTCAGGTAAATTTATCCCTTTAGCAAAACAATCGGAGCTTTCGCAGATTGGTCCAACTACATCATATTTTAGTTGCTCCGCTTCAATACTCTTCCGTTTACTTAAATTTTCAATCTTATGATATGCTTGGTACAATGCCGGACGCATCAATTCAGTCATGCCAGCATCTAAAATAATAAAGTTAGTATTAACAGCTTTTTTAATATATAATACTTTGGATATTAATGTACCACATTGTGCAGTAATAGATCTACCTAATTCGAAATGTACTTTTTGATCCAATCGCACTTCTAAAAAATCATTAAACAATTTAAAATAGGAAGCAAAGTCGGGAATACGATATAAATCTGGTTCATCATAATCAACACCTAAACCTCCACCAACATTAATATTTTCTATTTTAACTTTACGGTTTTCAAACCAATTCTGTATTTCATTTATGCGAAAACATAATAATTTAAACGATTTCATATCCGTTATTTGCGAACCAATATGAAAGTGTAACCCTATGAGTTCTGTATTATTTAATACTTTCATATCGTCTAAAACAAATTCCAACATACTAAAATTAATTCCGAATTTATTCTCTTCTAAACCTGTAGTAATATATTTGTGGGTGTTTGCATATATATTCGGATTGATGCGCAAAGCTATTTTTGCAATTTTATTTTTTGAAACTGCAAGCTCATTTATTACTTCAATCTCCTGCAAACTTTCGCAATTGAAACAAAAAATATCGGCATCCAATGCGGTATCTATTTCTTTATCGCTTTTTCCAACACCTGCAAAAACAATATCCTTAGGAGAAAACCCACAGTGAATAGCTTTTTTTATTTCATTGCCACTTACACAGTCGGCTCCCAAATCAAACGATTTGATACTTTTTAAAATTTCGGTATTCGCGTTAGCCTTGATTGCATAATGAACAATGAAATTATATTTTTCTGATTCTTGTTTTACAATTTCAAGTGTTTGTTTAAGTAAATCTAAATCGTAGTAATAAAAAGGCGTTGAAAAAGAATTGGTTTTATCAAATACATTTTGACTGAACATAAAATTATTTTATCAGGTAAAAAAACAGGTTTTATAATAGTTAACAGTTTACCATTAACAGAATTTAACAAATTTGGAATGAACAAATTTATAATAAATGAATCAGTCCCAATAATTTTAATTTGTATTTTCGCAAAAGGAAATTCATCCCTTTCATTCTTTTTAAAATAGTATTTTTACACAGATTTATGTTTACATTATTTAAAAAAGAAATACGAAGTTTTTTAAGTTCACTGGTCGGCTATATTACCATTACTGTTTTTTTATTGGTAATTAGCTTGTTTATGTGGGTATTGCCAACCGATTCTAACATTTTAGATAATGGTTATGCTAACATTGATGCATTATTTATCTTAGCTCCCTGGGTATTTTTATTCTTGATACCAGCAATCACCATGCGCTCTTTTGCCGATGAAAAAAAATCTGGAACTATTGAACTACTATTAACGCGACCTCTAAGTGATTTACAAATAATTTTAGCTAAATATTTTGCGGGGGTTACTTTGGTTTTATTTTCATTATTGCCTACTCTAATTTATTATTATTCGGTTCACCGACTAGGTAGCCCAGTAGGAAATATTGATACGGGAGGTATGTGGGGCTCATACATAGGGTTGTTATTTTTAGGAGCTGCATTTGTATCTATCGGAATTTTCGCTTCGGCAGTAACCGACAATCAAGTTATATCGTTTATTCTTTCTTTATTCCTATGTTTCTTTATTTATACAGGATTTGATTTCTTAAGTTCCTTCGCATTTTTTGGAAAAATTGATAATATTATTTTGGCGTTGGGTATAAATACTCATTATATGTCCATGAGTAGAGGTGTAGTTGATTCGCGGGATATAATTTATTTTGTGAGTTTAGTCGCAATCTTTATTGTTTCTACCAGAACTGTATTGGAAAGCAGAAAATGGTAAAATGCATGTGTTAATTTTAACAAATTTAGTATTCATACGTTGATATTAGATTCTTGATACTTTATTTAATGAATAAAAGAAATAAAAAACGAGATTTAACAGCTTTAGGTTTGGCAATTATTATTCTGATAATGCTTAACTTTTTAGGTTCGTTTGTGTTTCACCGTTTCGATTTAACAACCGAAAAACGATTTACATTATCGCCAGTTACCAAAACATTGTTGAGTAAATTAAATGATGTTGTTTATGTAAAAGTTTATCTAGATGGTGATTTTCCTGCACGGTTTAAAAATTTACGAAACGAAACAAAAGAAATATTAAATGAATTCCGAATTTATTCAAACGATAATATTGAATATGAATTTATTAATCCTTCTGAAAATCCTGATAAAAATCAGCAAGAAGAAGTTTATAAACAATTATTTAAAAAAGGAATCATACCTACTACGGCCGATGACAACTTAGAAAATGGAGTTTCCCAACAGGTGATTTGGCCCGGTGCTATTGTATCTTATAAAGGAAAAGAAATTGCTTGGAATTTTTTAAAAACTCAATCAGGACAAAATGAAGCGCAATTAAATAATTCAATTCAATCCTTAGAATATGAATTTGCAAGTTGTATTCGTAATTTAAGTACACCGATACGCCCAATAATTGGCTTTATTGAAGGACAAGGCGAATTAGATACATTATCAGTTAAAAGTATTACAGAAGCTTTAAGCGAATTTTACATTACAAAACGTATTCAAATAAATGAGCGTTTAAACGCATTAGATGAATTTAAAGCAATTATTATAGCAAAACCGGACACATCTTTTTCTGAAAAAGATAAATTCATTATCGACCAATTTGTAATGAAGGGTGGAAAAATTTTATGGACCATCGATCCTTTAAAAACTGCAGTTGACAGTTTAGCCAAAACCGGAAATACAATATCAGATCCGCTTGATTTAAAATTAGATGATATGTTTTTTAAATATGGTGTGCGTATTAACACAAATATGGTATTAGACATACAATGCTCAGGCATTGCTGTAAACAAAGCAATGCGAGGACAACAACCACGATTCGAACCATTACCTTGGATATTTTACCCTTTAATTTCGCCAGCAGCAAAACATCCGATAACTAAAAATTTAGAACTTATTAAAATTGAATTTGGTGCAAGTATTGATACTGTTGGATCTAAAGACATAACAAAAACGATACTTCTGCAGTCTTCTAAATATTCAAAAACGCTCCAAGCTCCAGTCCGCGTGGATATGAATTACTTGAGATATCAACCTGATGAAACTCAATTTCAAAACTCTTTCCAACCTATTGCCGTTTTATTGGAAGGCGAATTTGAATCGGTTTTTAAAAACCGTATAGCTCCACAAATAGCGAATGATAGTGCTATTGGATATAAAGCAAATGGTGTTAAAAATAAAATGATTGTAATTGCCGATGGAGATGTTATAAGGAATGATGTTCAGTTTTCTTCTAAAAAAGCATTACCACTTGGCTATGACAGAAACACTAATCGGACATATGGTAACAAAAATTTTATTTTAAATTGTATGAATTATTTATGTGATGATTCGGGCTTGATAAGTGTTCGCGCAAGAGAATTAACTTTGCGTTTACTTGACAAGAAAAAAACAAAAAACAATCGCTTATATTGGCAAATTTTTAACACCATATTTCCACTTTTTGTCATACTTTTATTCGGAATAATACACAACATTGTTCGTAAACGTAAATATGCAAAGTAGATTGTAAATTTAAAATTACCCGCATTTTTTCAAGAAAATATTTTATAAAACATGAAAAAAAGAAACAGGACAGCTATCGTACTTGTAATCATTTTAGGTTCCGTTTCCTTTTGGTTTATTTTAAATAACCGCAAAGGAACAATTAAAGAAACCTTACGCGACTTTGCAGTTGCAGATACAGCAGCCGTTAACAAAATATTTTTAGCCGACAAGGAAGGTTTAAATGTAACACTCGAACGCAAACCTTCAGGTATATGGGTTGTTAACGGAGAATTTAATGCGCGTATGGATGCGATTCAGTCGTTACTTTACACCATTAAAAAAATTGACATCAAAGAACCTGTTGGAAAAGCCGCTCAGGACAATGTGATTAAACGCCTTGCTGCGAAAGCGGTTAGGTGCGAAATTTATCAAAACGATAAATTAACAAAAGCCTATTATGTTGGAACGGAAACACAAGATCAAACAGGAACCTACATGATATTGATGGATTTAGAAACCATGCAACCATCAGCAAAAGCATTCGTAACATACATTCCAGGGTTTGAAGGTTATTTAACTACACGATATTTTACAGAGGAAAATGGATGGCGAGACCGAACAGTATATAGCTATAATCCGAATGATATTAAATCGATAAAGGTTGAAGCTCCTTCTAATCCTAGCTTATCCTATCTTTTAACAATTAAAGGTAATAATAATTATCAAGTAACAATGTTAAAAAATAAAGAGTCTTTAAAAAACATAGATACGATGGCTGTAAAGCAGTATTTATCGTATTTTCAACAATTAAACTTTGAAAGCTTTGAAGTGAATTTAAAACCAACGCAAATAGATTCAGTTTTAAAATCACAACCAATAAATATACTAACTGTTACTGACAACATGGGCAAAACAAACAAAGTTACTTTTTTTGCTCGCTGGCCTAAACGCAAGGGTTTATTGGATGAAAATGGGAAAGTTATTATTTATGATTTGGAACGTATGGATGCCCTTCTCAATAATGGAAAAGATTTTGTTATGACTCAATTTTATATTTTTGGAAAAGTTATGCCACAAGCTACTTATTTCCAAAAAAAATCAATGCCGATTATGCCAACTCCCAAAAAATCAAATCAAATGCTTAATTGATGATCTAATTTTAATTGATTTTTTACTAAATATTCCAAAACAGAGCTAGGTTAATCGTTTTATTGAATCATCATCAATTAAATTACATTTATTTACTAATTGAAATAACCCATGATTTAATAGTTTTTTTTGTTAAAAAGTCGGTTGAAACTAAAATTTCTAACATTTTTTTTTTCTTTGAAATCACTTATATTTGCTCTACTATATTTATTTTGATAAACATAACCCATAATAAAAAAATAAAATCATGAAATTTATTGTTTCCAGCATTACATTATTAAAACAATTGCAAGCAATTAGCGGCGTGCTAAATTCTAATAATGCCTTACCTATATTAGATAATTTTTTATTCGAAATAGATAAAAGTCAATTGAAAATTTCTGCATCTGATCTAGAAACAACAATGACAACGACTATCAATATTGAATCTAAAGATTCTGGAAGTATTGCAGTACCAGCAAAACTATTGTTAGAAACATTGAAAACATTTGCTGACCAACCTTTAACATTTAGTGTTGATACTCAAAAATATGGAATAGAAATTATTTCTGATTATGGTAAATATAAACTAACAGGTCATGATGGTGAAGAATTCCCTAAACTTCCAAACCTTGAATCATCTTCTTCTTTGGAATTAGAAGCAGCTGTATTAGCTTCTGCGATCAATAAAACAATTTTTGCTGCAGGAAATGACGAATTACGTCCTGTGATGTCAGGAGTGTTTTGTCAACTATCAACTGAAAATATTATTTTTGTTGCTACTGATGCTCACAAATTAGTACGTTATACCAGAACAGATGCTAAAGCGCAATCAGGTTCTGCTTTTATTCTACCAAAAAAACCATTGAACCTATTAAAAAACACACTAACAAACGTAAATGGGAATGTTAAAATAGAATATAACAATACAAACGCTTTTTTCTCTTTTGAAAATACTAATTTAATTTGTCGTTTAATTGACGGAAAATATCCAAATTACGAAGCCGTTATACCAAAAGAAAATCCAAATAAATTAACAGTTGATCGTGTTTCATTTTTAAGTTCGATTAAACGTGTCTCTATTTTTTCAAACAAAACAACACATCAGGTGCGTTTAAAAATTGCAGGAAGCGAATTAAGTATTTCTGCTGAAGACCTTGATTTTGCAAACGAAGCAAGCGAACGATTAACTTGTCAATACGCAGGAGAAGATATGGAGATTGGATTCAACTCTAAATTTTTAGCTGAAATGTTAGGTAACTTAAATTGCGAAAACGTTAACCTTGAAATGAGTGCTCCAAATCGTGCAGGAATTTTATTGCCAACAGAAAAAGAAAATGCTTCTGAAGATATTTTAATGTTAGTAATGCCTGTAATGCTAAATAGCTAATTTCTGTAATTTAATATTTTTTTACAAAAAAGCCTTTAATATCACTGATATTAAAGGCTTTTTAATGTATTTTAATTATTTAATCGGTGCTGTCCTTCTACCTAACAGATGCTTTCTGCTATCACCCAACTGCTTTTTGTAGGCTTTGTTACCACCTTTAATTACTTTTTTATCAACATTGATTTGCTGCTGATTAGGCTTAATCTTCATGTTCAAATACGGATTATAAGGCCCCTTACTTCGACATGATGTTGTGGTTATACATAAAATAAAAACCAAAAACTAAGCCGATATTATTTAATAACTTATTCATAGAATACAAAGATAAGCAACTGCTAAATTTTAATTAATAGTTAGTGATAAAATTTCGTAATTAAAAAAATCACAAATCATAATTTTCTAAAATCAAATGTATTTATTTCCATCGATTTTCTCTCCATTCATTTTGTTCAATTTTAGTTAAAAAAGTCCAGGCAACAATTCTACTAACCTTATTACCTTGAGCCATATCAATGGTTTTAACATCATTTACATTTATTTTTTTTAGTTCATTATATATACTTGATAAGTGAGCGCTTTTTGAAATGAGTGTAGAAAACCAAAAACATGATTTCGAAAAAAAGCTACTTTCCATAATCATTCTTTTTACAAACTCTACTTCTCCTCCATTACACCATAATTCCGAACTTTGCCCACCAAAATTAAGCACCGTATTTTTTGATTTATTTAAACCTAAATTTTTAATCTTGCGTTGAGTACCTGCAACTGCTTCTTGAAAAGATTTATGAAATGGAGGATTACAAAGGGTTATATCTATTAATTCATTGGGCTTCATTATTCCTTTAAAAATATTTGTTGCAGATGATTGCAACCTACATTCTACAAGCCCTGCTAATGATGAATTTGCTTCAATTATTTTAATTGCCGAATTGATTGCATTTTTATCAATATCAGAACCCAGAAAACTCCAACCATATTCTTGTGAGCCAATAATAGGATAAACGCAATTTGCTCCCATTCCAATATCCAACGCTTTTATATTTCGCCCTTTAGGAATTACGCTATTGTTAACAGATGCAAGCAAATCGGCCATATAATGGATGTAATCTGCTCTTCCAGGAATAGGCGGACAAAGATAATTTGGAGGTATATCCCAATTTTGTATATTATAAAAATGTTGTAATAAGGCTTTGTTTAATATTTTTACAGCATCCGGATTTGCAAAATCAATAGATTCATTTCCATATTTATTTACAAATACAAATTGATTCAACCCATTACAAGTATCAATAAGCTTGTTAAAATCATAGCTAAACCGATGCTTATTGCGTGGATGTAAATTAATTTTTTCAGCAGAAAGTATTTTTGATTGTATTTGAGCCATCTATTTATTTTAACTTTTTATTAATTGGAATAAAAAATAAAAACGTCCCACAATTATTGTGAGACGTTTTTATTTTTTTTAATCCGCCAACAAAAACGGATACCTATAATCTGTAGGTGGCACAAAGGTTTCTTTAATTGTACGAGGAGAAACCCAACGTAATAAATTTATCATTGCTCCAGCTTTATCATTTGTTCCAGAACCACGCGCTCCACCAAAAGGCTGTTGACCAACAACTGCTCCAGTACATTTATCATTAATATAAAAATTACCTGCCGCATTGCGCAATACTTTTGTTGCATACTCTATCGCATAACGATCTTGAGCTATAATTGCACCTGTTAATGCGTAAATTGATGTAGTGTCGACAATTTGCAATATCTCATCAAATTTATCTGCATCGTAAACATACAATGTTAAAACAGGTCCGAATAACTCTTCACACATAGTTACATACTTAGGATCTTTGGCAACAATAATTGTTGGTTCAATAAACCAACCTTTTGATTTATCATAATTACCTCCAGCAATAATTTCTACATTTTTATCGGCCTTAGCTAAATCAATATATTTTGCCAACTTATCAAATGACTTTTCATCAATTACTGCATTAATAAAATTTGTAAAATCTTCTGTTGGTCCCATTTTAAAAGATTTTAAATCTGCTTGCACTAATTCTTTTACTTCATTCCATAAATTATCAGGGATATATGCACGGGAAGCTGCTGAACATTTTTGACCTTGATATTCAAATGCACCACGACTTATAGCTGTTGCTAATATTTTTGCATCAGCAGATTTATGCGCCATAATAAAATCTTTCCCACCTGTTTCACCAACAATACGTGGATATGTTTTGTATTTGTGAATATTGTTACCTATTGTTTTCCAGATATTTTGAAAAACCTCGGTAGATCCTGTAAAATGAATACCTGAAAAATCTGGATGAGAAAAAATCACCTCGGCAGCATCAGGACCAGAAGGGTAAATTAAATTAATTACACCATCAGGCACACCCGCTTTCATAAATATTTCCATCAACACATTAGCTGCATAAACCTGTGTATTTGATGGTTTCCAAACAACCACATTACCCATCATAGCACAAGATGTTGGTAAATTACCTGCTATGGCTGTAAAGTTAAATGGAGTTAAGGCATAAATAAAACCTTCTAATGGACGGTGTTCAACGCGATTCCAAACTCCAAAACCTGTACCTGCAACAGGAGGTTGTTGTTTATAAATTTCAGTCATATACAACACGTTGAAACGAAGAAAATCAATAATCTCACACGCTGAATCAATCTCAGCCTGAAAAGCATTTTTTGATTGCCCTAACATTGTTGCAGCATTTAATTTTGCACGATAAGGTCCGGCAATTAATTCAGCAGCTTTTAAAAAAATACTTGCACGGTGTTCCCAAGCCAATGCTTCCCATTGAGGCTTTGCTGCCAATGCTGCATTAATTGCCTGAGTTACATGATCCTTATTACTTTTATGGAAATAGCCTAAGGTATGTTTGTGATCGTGAGGAGGAGCAAGACGAACTTTATCATTACTACGAACCTCTTTTCCACCAATGTACATAGGAATATCAAGCTCTTTGGAACGTAATTCTTTTAACATTGATTGTGTAGCAATCCTTTCTGGACTTCCCGGAGCGTAACTTTTAATAGGTTCGTTAACTGGAACGGGAACTGTATAAAATCCTTTTGGCATAATTTAAGAGTTATGAATTATTAATTATGAGTTACAAATATTTAAAATTGAGAAGCAAATATATGGAAAAAGTGTTGAAGAGTTGATGGTGATTAGTTGGTGATTTTACCCAATTCTTTTTTGTACAAACAATTCTACTTTTTCAAAAAGAGTTTGAGGAGTTGCGGTTCGCCAACTAATGTCGTTCAATTGTCCTCCAGATACAATGTAATAATCAATGTTTGCTTGTTGAAACTCTTTTAAAACATGTTCTCTAAAATTTAAAAATGCAATCCAACCATCTTCAACTTCTTCAAACCATTCTTCATAATAACAATCGTCAGAAGCGTGAAAATTTAATACATTTTCTCCAATTAAAATAAATTTATTAACTCCGTATTGCATCACCTCTTCAATAATGTTTCGCTTTAAAAGCATAACATCATTATTAATGGCATCGTTCCATTCACCAATCAATTCGATGATTGCATAGTTTTGATCGTAATCGATAAATATAATTTTTATATACAGAGTCGGCGAATCTATATCGTCCCATTGAGGATGAATAAGGAAATTGTATATTGCATTGGTATATTCAAACTCGCTATACTCACGTCCATAAAAAGGTGAACGTTCATCTTCTGAAGCGATGTAATGGTTACGCCAATTATAAAACGGTTCTAAATCTTGCATTTTAATTAAGCTATTTTATAAGAATCTACGGCCTTTCTAACGCTTCCAAATTTTAACAACAATTCATTTGCTTTTTTATACGAAACTTTTAATTCGGCCATCACCATTTTTGTTCCTCTATCAAAAAGCTTGTTATTGCTGAGTTTCATATCCACCATTTTATTACCCACTACCCTACCTAGCTTAATCATCACCGAAGTAGAAATCATATTCAATACCAATTTTTGTGCGGTGCCCGATTTCATGCGTGTACTACCTGTAACAAATTCAGGGCCTACAACAACTTCAATTTTATATTTAGTAGCTTTTGCAACATTACTTCCTTTATTGCAAACAATACAAGCTGTAATTATACCGTGTTTATTACAGTACTCTAAAGCACCTATAACATAAGGCGTTGATCCAGATGCAGCAATTCCAATAACGACATCATTTGTATTTATTTTAAATTTTAATAAATCTTTCCAACCTTGTTCAATATCATCTTCAGCAAATTCGACTGCTTTACGAATTGCTTTATCGCCACCTGCTATAATACCAACAACTAAACCTTGTGGTACTCCATACGTTGGTGGACATTCGCTTGCATCAACAACACCTAATCGACCACTTGTACCAGCACCCATATAAAATAACCGTCCACCCAACTGCATTTTTTTTACAATCACATTTACTAGTTTTTCGATAGCTGGTATTACCTTTTCGATAGCATCTGGAACTGTTTTATCTTCTTTATTAATATTAGTAAGCAATTCGGATACACTCATTTTTTCGAGTGAATTATAGTTGGAAGATGATTCGGTAGTTTTTTTCATGATTATTTTTTAATAATTTTAAAATTATTTTTTGCTAAATCAATTGCAAACAGCAACATGATATTTTATCAAAAAATATTCTTAATACGTTCTCAATTGGATATTAGAAACTAAAGAAAATTGTGCACAAAAAAGAAGGGCGATTTAATCGCCCTTCTTTTTAATAATTCGCAGGATATTTTTCCGGATTACTTTCGTTCATAATCATATTAACAATATCAAATACATCATCCGCACTTGGCTTGGAGAAATAATCACCATCAGAGCCATAAGCAGGACGGTGCTCTTTAGCTGCCAATGTTAACGGCTCCGAATCTAAATATTGATATGCTTTTTGTTCAATTAAAACTTTTTGTAAAATATAAGCACTACCTCCACCGGGAACATCTTCGTCTAAAACAATTAAACGATTTGTTTTTTTAACCGATTCAACTATCGAATGATTTAAATCGAATGGTAATAATGTTTGAACATCAATTACCTCAACCGAAATACCTACTTCGGCTAATTGTTTTACTGCATCCATTGCTATTCTGCAACATGACCCATAGGTAACCAATGTTACATCGGTTCCTTCATTAATTGTTTCGGTAACACCTAATGTAACTTTATATTCACCTAAATTAGTTGGTAATTGTTCTTTTAAGCGGTAGCCATTTAAAGGTTCGATAACCAAAGCAGGCTCATCGGCAGACAATAAGGTATTATAAAAACCTGCTGCTTGTGTCATATTACGTGGCACACACACATGAATACCTCGAACAGAATTAACAATCATACCCATTGGAGATCCACTGTGCCAAATTCCTTCCAAACGGTGTCCACGTGTACGGACAATTACAGGGGCTTTTTGTCCGCCTTTCGTTCTATATTGAATAGTTGCTAAATCATCACTCATAATTTGCAAGGCGTACAATAAATAATCTAAATATTGAATTTCGGCAATTGGTCGTAAACCACGTAATGCTAATCCTATTGCTTGACCTACAATGGTGGCTTCACGTATACCAGTATCAAATACACGTATTTCACCATACTTAGCTTGTAAACCTTCCAAACCCTGATTAACACCACCTATTTTACCTGCATCTTCACCAAAAATTAAAACTTCAGGATATTTAGAAAGGATAACATCAAAATTTTCGCGCAATAATTCTCGTCCATCAACAAACTTGGCATCACCATCATATTGAGCTTTGACAGGCTTAATTTTGAGTGCATTTTTTTCAGATTCGCTATGTAAAACAGAACTATAACGATCGTGATTTGCTAATCTTGATTCTACCAACCAATTGATTAATGGAGTCTTCGAAGAAATTTGTTCGTTAATCGTTAAACGCAAAACACTTTTTATAGCAATAATAATATCCTTACGAAGGGGTTCTAAAATGGAGTTTAATTCATTTTTTATTTTAATGATAAAAGCCTCATTTTGCGATTGTGTAGCAATAGCATCCATTAGTAGGCTAACTTCCTTCAATTCGTTTTTTATAGGATTTAAATACGCTGCCCAGGCAGCCGATTTAGCTTCTCGTACAGCTTTTTTTGCATTCTCTTCAATTTCATTTAAAGAAGATTCTGTTGAAAGTTGCGAACTCAAAATCCATTCGCGCATTTTTTTTATTCCATCAAAATCAGCTTCCCATTGCAAGCGCTCTTTTGATTTATAACGCTCATGAGAACCTGATGTACTGTGCCCTTGAGGCTGAGTAACTTCTTCAACATGAATTAAAACAGGTATGTGTTCCTCCCTACAAACCTTTGCTGCTTTTTCGTATGTTTCGCACAAATGAGGATAATCCCAACCTTTTGTCTTATACATTTCGTAACCTAAACTACCCGATTCGCGCTGAAAACCTTTCAATATTTCAGAAATGCTTTCTTTAGTTGTTTGATATTTTTTAGGAACCGAAATCCCGTGTCCATCATCCCATACAGAAACTAACATAGGTATTTGCATCACTCCAGCTGCATTAATTGTTTCCCAAAATAATCCTTCTGACGTACTCGCATCACCTATGGTACCAAATGCTATTTCATTTCCTTTATTTGAATAATTATGAAATTGTTCATTTTGCAAAGCTGGATTTAATTTAAAATGTTTTGACGCCATAGCTAACCCCAATAAACGAGGCATTTGTCCACCGGTAGGTGAAATATCGGGAGATGAATTTTTCATCTTAGTAAGGTCTTTCCAGCTACCATCCGCATTTAAACTCCGTGTTCCAAAGTGTCCACCCATCTGACGACCAGCAGCCATCGGTTCAGCATCCACATCCGTATGACCGTATAAACCTGCAAACCATTCTTGTAAAGTTAACAGACCACTTGCAAACATAAATGTTTGATCGCGATAATACCCAGAGCGAAAATCACCTTCTTTAAAAGCTTTGGCCATGGCTAATTGAGCCACTTCTTTACCATCTCCAAATATTCCAAATTTGGCTTTACCAGTGAGTACTTCCCTTCTTCCCATCAAGCTAGCCTCACGACTTTCATTCGCTATTCGATAATCATTTAAAACAATCGAAATAAATTCTTCTTTTGAAAAATTTCCTTTTTTTTCTAATGCAATAGCTCCTGATTTAGACATAATTAAATGATTAAAATTTCTATGAACACAAATATAAGAATTTGTATTCTTAGAAATTAGAGTTTTTATTATTTCTTGGAAGAGTAAAAATTTATTGAAGCATTTAAACATCAACCATTATCAAAGAAAAACTTTAAAATAAAACCAAAGTAATTAAATTAACAACGATACAAATATTACAAGCATTTAAAAAATCTGCGTATTTTTGTAAAAAAATAAGATTTATATTATGCATTTAGCAAACGATTTTAGTGAACTTTTCACTATTGCTTCCCTAATCAGTTTATTAACTTTATCCGTACTAGAAATTGTATTGGGAATTGATAATATCATTTTTATTTCGATAATTTCAGGCAAATTACCTAAAGCAAAGCAAGTAAAAGCAAGAACAATAGGACTTATGCTTGCTTTAATAATGCGTATTGCGCTACTTTTTAGTATATCATGGATTGTTAGCATGAAAGAAGCATTGTTCTTTATTGCTGATTTTGGAGTAACTGGCAGAGATTTAATTTTATTTAGTGGAGGTGTTTTTCTTTTGTATAAAACTACTATTGAATTACATAATAAAATACAAGGTTACGATGAGGAAAATATGAAAGTTAAAAAAATTAGTTTTAATGCCATTGTTATGCAGATAGTAATTATCGATATCGTATTTTCGTTCGATTCCATATTAACAGCGGTAGGCTTAGTAACCAATTTATTAATTATGATTATAGCCGTAATTATTGCAATGATAATAATGATGCTGTTTTCGGGTAAAGTAAGTGACTTCATTAATTTAAATCCAACGATTAAAATATTAGCATTATCGTTTTTATTAATGATAGGTATTGTGCTTGTGCTAGAATCATTTCACGAGCATATTGACAAAACAATTATCTACATTTCAATTGCTTTCTCGTTTTTTGTTGAGCTACTAAATGGCCGAATGCGCAAGAAAGAAGCCAAACGAAACATTGATAGAAATAACGATCCTCGCGATATTATTTAATGCTTTATGGGCTTTAAAAGCTGCTGTTTTTTTGCGGTATGAATACTTGCATTTAAATCAAATCCTAATAATAAAATTAGAGAATTAATATATATCGAAATCATAATAACAATAAGCGTTCCAATAGAACCATATAACTTATTGTACTTACCAAAATTATTTACATAATACGTAAAAACAATCGTTGCAATAATAATTAAAACTGTTGCAAACATTGAACCTGCAGAAAAAAAACGCCACCCCTTTTTCTTTTTTGGACCCAAAAAATAATTAAACGAAATGATTGAGTAACACAACATTGCCAAAATCAACCATTTCAAAAATGTTAATACATAAAACAGTCCTAAATTATTATGTACTAAATGATGCAAGCCTAATTCGCTCACAACTAATATTAATGTTGAAACTGATAGCAACACCACAGTAATAAAAAGCATATAAAAAGAAATTACCCGTTGCTGAAGGGGATTACGAACTTCAATTTCATGATATGTTTCGTTAAACGAATTTATCATTGCATTAAAGCCATTTGTAGAAAAGTAAAGGGCAGAAATAAAACCAAAAGAC
>CANCPZ010000003.1 GCA_947380175.1 Bacteroidota bacterium
TATTTTTTTATTTTTTCGAATTTAGATAACCCATCATATGTTAAACGCCAATTCGGTTTTGGCACTTTTGGAAATGCATTTAATGTTTGCCTATTGGGATTTTTACCCGAATACGCTGCTAAAAAAGCTGGTATTAATACATCCTGTGATGTTTCGTTATAACCTTCTGCAAATGCACCAACTGCACCATTTGAATTTGGATTATTTGCACCCAAACGAGCTGAAATACTAGCACGATTATTTAAAAAAGTTTGGAATGTTTTTTCTCCATCTTTTATGAAAGATGTTCGGTAAGACAAAAATGACATGCTGAAATTACCTGTTTCAGTGGGGCTTTCGCTCTTAAAATGATCTACAACATTTACAACATTACCTGAACCATCGCGTATACTATCGCGCTCCCTCCACCTAAAAAATTCATTGTTACTCCTCGATTGAGTTCTTAATGCAGTAACTTCAATTTTCAAATCAGGAAAAGGCTCAATATTAGCACGGATATTAAGATTTTTGCTACTTGTTTTGATGTATGGGGTATTTAGTGACTGCGTTTTAACCAACCAGTCATTATTACTATTTGCATCTTCCGTACTTGCAATCGCTCTCGGTCTAATATCTTGCTGGCTACCAAGAATAAAGCCCGTTGTTGGTCCAGCAAACTGATTATCCATTCCCATCATTTGAGTATACCTTGCATATCCTGGAAGTATTGTACCATCTATAGTAGCGTATGTTACAGTAACATTTTTAACGCCCATAATTATTCGAGCTACATATTCCAAAATTTGATATTGATTATCCTTTTCTTTTTTTGTAGAATCTTTATCTGTCTTAGAATCCTTGCTCTTTAAAGGAGGAAGAGATTTATTATTTTTGTTCGTTTTTGAGTCGCTATTTTTGCCAATTCCTTTTTGGTTAACCTTTTTAAAATATGGTATTTTATTGTAAAGTGTAACCATATTAAACTGACCACTCCAACTTATGCTTTTAGAATTCGAAATAACATTTCCTAACGAATCTGCATTAAATGGAGCTCTAACCCAGCTGTAAGTACCTGTATAACGAACAGAAGCTGAAGTAAAATCCAATAAAGGCAATTTATTAATTGGTATCGTATAATTCAAATTAAACTGATGATTATATTGCGTAGTCTTTCCAAGTTCCATAATATTTTTCTTTATGGTATCTTTCTTTTCAGGAGTATCAATTGCGCCAACAGGCTCCAAGATTCGAGACTGGTTAGTAGCTGTAAAATCAAGTTTTAAACCTTTAGTAATGTCGTATTTAAAATCATAATTACGATTCCATGTAAAATGTTTGTTAAAGGTTGGTATAATAATTACATCTCCTCCTGTTGTATTCCTACTTTTAGAAGTATTAAACTGCCTATCAACATCCGTTGAAAACCCTAACTTGTTTGGCATTAAATAAAAATTAATATCCTTAATCAAGGCAAAATATTTTGACTGAAAAAGTGGCACTTTAACAAATGGTTTGTAATTTTTTGGGGTAGGTGCAAAGCTATAAATTAGGCCACCACGATAATCTTTTAAGTAATTATACTCTGTATTTACATTGTGTTTAAACAACTCGCTATATGAATATGAAGCAGCCCAATTTTCAACATCATAAATGTGGCTTTTTTTACTTCCTTTTCCTCTATCTTTTTTAACATTGGTAAAGTTGATGCTTCTGCGTTTCGTATAATCCTGTGTTACATTTTTTATGGAATCTTTAACATTTTTTGGTAAGGAAGAATTCTTATCTATTGTGTTCGACAATAAAATATCGGGATCCAAAGGATTGTATTGCGGAGTAATAAAAGTTTCGGATAAACCCAAATACATTGGAATGTGAATATTATACTCCTGAGGTAAAAATTTTCCTAATTCCAAACTTGATGAAACATCATATTGCTTTAAGGTTTCTCTCTTACGCTCCGATACCTTATTTTCAATACTACCAAAACCAGGAGTATACATATTACCAGACAAGGACAATGTTCCAAAATCGGCTAATTTGGCTGTAACACGAGCATTTGCTGCCCACCCTCCTTTTTGATCAAAATCGGTCAAACGCAATTCGTTTACCCAAACCTGCCCACATTTTTGTAAGCCATCATCAGTATCTGAAGCTCCTCCCCTTTTAGGATTTCTAAGACCAATCATTATTGTTTTAATTGCACTTAAATTAGGATTTCCTTTAATAACAATTGTTCTGTTACCATCAGAAACCCTGTATTCCGAATTAAGCGTAACACCACCCCCTGCAACTAATGCAATGTTTCTATTTGTTTTCGCTTCCTGCAATTTAGCAAACTCCAAAATCATTTCATTGACTTCGGGCCAAACTTTGTATTGGTCATCGGTGTTTGTTCCGTTATAGCTACCTGGTGGAGTAACTTGTAATGGTATTTCATATTCGTAGTAATTGTCAGTAAAATCAGTACCTAACCTTACGAAAGCATGTATATCATTATTATGAAGAGGTGAGGATAAATCGGCTGACGCCTCCGCATGTATATACATTTTTAATTTTTTGTACGACCGAACATCTAGTTCTGTATTTTTATATGCAGCTCGCGATTGCCCATCTTCCAAATTACAAACCGTAAGGGACATTGCCTGCTCATTTTGTTTTATAAGATTTGCAGATGCTGCATTTATTTCACGATCAATGCCTGGAGGCAATACATAGTTTACAGGCTGTTTACTACCGTTTTCTTCAATGTTTACAGCAGCAACATCAAACATCGTTAAATTATCATCATTGGGTATATAAATACCCGGGGTTAATAAATCAAAACCGTATTTTCTCCATTCATCACGCACCAATTCTAATCTAGCAAAACGTAAAACAATGGGCTTATCCGCGTTCTTTAAAAACATCCTTACAAAACGTATAGACTGAAAATTATCGATAGTTCCTATTTTAGCTTCAGGAGATTTTAATGGGATTTTGAACTGATACCATTTTATTGGTTTTAAACTTCCATTTTTAATATTTTGACCAGTAGTGCTATAAATATTGGTAATATAATTGCTACCAACATTATTAAAATCTCCAGGCTTTAAACTAACATGGTATTGAAAGTAACTTTCTACTGTACTTAAATTATTATCGTGATTAACATCTTCAATATTCGGAATTGTTGTAGCAGAAGTTGGATACGATTGAGGAGATTGGCCTGTAGTTTTTGAGTTGCCTTCCATACCATTCCATTTCTTATATCGCTGTATAGTTTTTAGCCCTGCTGCATCATAATCGTCTCCACGAAAATAATGAAAATCATCTCCTGACGGATCGGAACTATATTCAGCGAAAGCACTTGGGGCAATGGCTTGCACCTGAGATAAATAATTGCTAAAAAATGATTGTTCAGAGGTATTACTCAAACCATCTAATCCAACATCCTGCGAAGCCCTATCGCCTTCAGAGGCATTAAAAGCGTTTACCAAAGGTTGAACACCAGGAACAACGCCCCACGGTGTGGCTTGTGTTGGAACATTTTGACCATTGTTTTGTGGCTGCGTACTTGGCGCTGGCAAACCATTTTCAGCACTTTTAAAACCGTCACGTAAAACATCTTCTGAAACATTTCCAATATTAAAATACAAATCGCCGGTACTATTCGGATTTTGATTATCTGAATTAAATGGATCCATCACCCAAAACTGAATATATTCAATATTTGCAGCCTCAAAATCATTTGTTTGAACTGAACGCATAATTCCACCCCATCTAGTTTCAGGATCTTTCAGAGATCCATCCGATTTTAAACCTGAGGAAATTTGTGTTGGATGAGTATCGTAATTATATGGCCCGCGGGTACTAGGTTCGAATGCCAAATCAAGTGTTGCAATATTTATTGGTTGTCCACTAGGAGATTGTTTATTAGGAAACACTTCTGTTTCAGGAACTTCACGCACAAAGTTGTTCGACATATCGGTCTTATCGAGATTGGGAGGCGTTAAATTACTTGTCTGCCTTAAAAACAAGGGGTCAATTACATACCAAGATAATTTTGCCCTGTTAAATCCATAAGGCAAACTATCTAATCCCCCTTCAGGAAACATGTTGTTTGTTAATTGCCCTTGCGGTGTAGAAGCCAAACTCCAAGCACCTTGCGAACGCAAATCAATCGTAGACTGACTACCTTCAAAATCATCAATATATGAATTTCCACTTTTACCTATTGCTTTACTATGGCCTGGTATAAGGTATGCAAATTCACCTGCTGCGGTAATGGTGCTCATTTCCTTCGTTTCAAGAAATGGTATTTTATCTATTAACCTAGTAAGAAAAGGCGCTTCCGTTCTATAATTTCCATCTAATCCCCAAATGGTGTTAGAAACAGGCTCATCGCCAATATTTATTTTTTTTGTTAGTGGGCGCTCCGTTAAATTTAAAATTGTGCCTCCAATATTAAAATCTTTGTTAATCTTAAAATCAAAATGGGTACCAAACAATGTTTTTGATTGAATGGCAAATAATGCATTGCTTTCTAACGATATTTTTATGGGTGTTCCAGAATTTAAAATTCCGTCATTAATTATTTTAACTCGCCCTAAAGTATAATCTACTGTATAATCTACATTTTCGGTAAGCTTTACTCCACCTGCTGTTACAGTTACTGAACCCTGAGGCACATTGGGTGCGTTCAGCGAAATTTCAGAACCAGAAGAAGACTTGTATGTACCCTTTAATTTAAAACGATTAAGGTTTGGGAATTGTTGGGCTGATGTTTTAGTTGAATCGTATAGCTGATCGAAAACAAAACTACTTGCTAACAATGAGTTAGGTGGATGGAATTTAGATCTCAAATAATCTCCGAAAGGCTCAACAACAGGGAATATAACACGGCCGTTATTGGCATTAATTGTTACACCATCAATAAAATCAAACATCCCATCCGCAATATGGTCGTTCTGCTGATTTAATTTATCCAAACTCAAAACTTGAATTAATGGTTTGGAAACAATTTCATACTCGTTTGCAGGAACAGGTAAATAGTTGATATTTGTACCTGTTGCAGCATTCATATAAAAAACATTCAAGTTAAAATCCTGAGGGTTTATTTGATACGACCCTATAGAATAAACATTTTTCATCATCAAATTCCACATAGGATGTTTTGTATTTGTGGTGGTACTCTTAAGCATTTTAGCATATAATGCTTGTGGTGCCGTTATTCCTCCATCAGCAAACTCTCCAACCTGATAAATTTGCCCTTGATAAGTGTATTGGTAAGAAACACAAAGTACCTGATCTGGATTTAACTGTTGATTTAAAGAAATAAAACCAAGTTTGGCGTTTAAGGTGTATTCGGAGGGTTGTAATTTTTTTGCATTTACTAATTCGTAATTAATGGTTTGTTGCATACTTTGATTTGTCAACGCTTGAATACGAGGCACAGTAGAACTGATTGTTCTTACTAATACATCGCTGGAAAAGCTGGTATACAAACTATTTTGATTATTAAATGGTAACTTTCCTGAAGGGTCGGTATCAAACACAAACCCTCTCTGATTAAATGGAACATGAATAGTATCTTCTGCCAATTCTGAAAAACCAACTATACTCCTGATATCCGTTGTTGAATTATTACTATTTGTTACCCACACTTCAATTCGACCAATATTGATGCCTGAATTAACAAATGGGAGATTTTGTAAAGCGGTGTTATATTGATCTCTGAAATATTGTGCCAAGAAAAAATGTTTGTTAGCCTCATAAGCATCTCCAGCAATTTCGAATTTACTAACCTGCGCTCCACCAGTAACCTCAACTTCCGATTTTTTACCTTTCTGTTGCGATAAAATATTTGTTAATGTTAATCTTCCAAATTGCAATTGAGTTTTAATACCAAATAGGGTTTGACTCCCTGTTATTAAAGATCCTGTTAAAGGCATACTTACATTACCGGCTTCAATTTTTTTAATAATTTCATCTTCATATCCAGTATATTCCAACTTCATTTGATTCTCAAAATCAAATGTAGCTTCAGTATTATAGCTAGTAGTTAATTTTAATTTATCTCCAATTTTACCGATTACATTTAACTGGATTTTTTCGTTAAAATCAAACGTTTTCATTTTTCGCTGTTTAACTGGTAATGCAGGGTTTTCGGTTTTTGAACCGTTGTATGCAAATATTAATTCGGCAGAACCATTCGGGCGAATATCAACAGTGTTACCACCAAATATCCGGTCGAATATTTCTCCTCCAACATGTAACTTTGGAATAGCGCTATTTGCTTGCGCGTTTTTTGATTCGGCATGTGAGCGTGCATTCCAATAATTTTTCACTTGTTTTCTGAAGGCATAATCTTGATATTCTTCAGGCTCCATATAGGTTGGTGGACGATAATCCAAACCTCCCATTTTTTGATTAATGATGTATTGACCTGAAACGGGATCGTAATCTACATTGGTGTTAACATTCGAAGGATTATTTAGCATCAAGCCTCCCGAATTAGGATAATTTAATGGATCTTGAGCTGAATGATCGGTATATGGATATGGTAAAACAACGGGAGTTATTGGGGTATCAATAACAACCAACTCCTCTTTATTATCAACCCATATAGAACTGTTGAAAGAACTAGTATTTGCATTTAAGCCAACCACGATTGACAAGAACGCAATTAAAATACCTAAAACGCTATATTTTGTATACTTATTTAGCAAACTGTAAAACCAAGTTTAATGTTAAAGATTTTTAAGTGCGGCTTTAATAAGCTGTTCAACTGTTTGTCCAGTGCCTTCGGTTCTGATAATTTTATCAAGAACCTTGTCGGCACCCTGTTTGTTAAATCCTAACATTACAAGTGCTGATAACGCTTCGTTTTTTAAAGTATTGTTTGGAGTAACAAAAAATTCTGATGAAACATCACTTTTACCCATTTTATCTTTTAAATCAACTATAATACGTTGAGCTGTTTTTTCCCCAATGCCCTTAACGCTTTTTAACAATGCCACATTTCCTGTAAGAATTGCATTCTGTATTTCCAATGCACTTAATGATGAAAGCATTAACAATGCGCTTGTGCCTCCAACACCTGATACAGAAACTAATTTCCGAAACAAATCGCGTTCAGATGTGTCAGCAAAACCAAAAAAACGAGGCATATCGTCACGAACATAAACTTGTTCGGCAAACAATTTACATCTTTCTGATTCCCCAATTTTTGAAAATGTATTCAAAGAAATTTGCAATATATAACCAACTCCTGCAGCATCAATCACAGCATAAGTTGGTGTTTTTTCTACTAATTTTCCTTCTATGTGATATATCATTTTAAAAATTGTTATGCAAATAAAATTATTTTTTAGCTTGTGCGTCAACAACAGCAATGGTTATCATATTAACAATTTCGCGGACAGAACTGCCTAATTGCAATATGTGAACAGGTTTTTTCATTCCAATTAATATCGGTCCGATTGCTTCTGCATTACCCATTTCCTGAATCAATTTATAGGCAATATTACCTGTTGCTAAATTTGGGAAAATAAGTGTATTTACTTTTTTATCCACTAAATCTGAAAAAGGAAATTGTTCTTTTAACAAATCATTATTCAATGCAAAATTTGCTTGCATTTCACCATCCACAATCATTCCGGGATATTTTTTGTGCAAAATTTCCGTTGCTTCTCTCATTTTATTAGGAACATCTCCTTCGGCAGAACCAAAATTAGAATAGGACAACAATGCAATTCGAGGCGTTATATTAAACTGTTTAACACTATTTGCGGTAAGCACTGTAATGTCTACAATATCTTGTACAGACGGGTTCACATTCATTGTGGTGTCAGCAAAAAAGAAGGGGCCTTGCTTTGTATTTAAAATATACATTCCAGCCACACGACTGGCGCCTTCCTGAACTCCAATAATCTGCAATGCTGGTCGAATTGGATCAGCATACTTTCTTGTAAGCCCTGAAATCATTGCATCTGCAACTCCTGTTTCTACCATCATTGCACCAAAATGATTTCGCTCTTTCATTACTTTACGAGCTTCATACAAGGTAAAGCCTCTACGCTGACGCTTTTTATAAAACATATCTCCAAAAGCAATCCTACGCTCTTCTTCCGATTTATCACGCGGATCGATGATAGGAACATCGCCTAAATCGAGGCTATTTTCGGCAATCAGTTTTTTAATTTTTTCTACATCACCCAATAATATTGGTTTTGCAATACCTTCATCAAATACTTGTTGAGCAGCTTTTAAAATTTTATAATGATCTGCTTCAGCGAAAACAACGCGTTTTGGATTTTGTTTTGCTTTTTGAGTGATGGTTCTGATTAATTTATTATCAAGCCCCAATCGGTTAATAAGCTCCTGTTTATAAGCTTCCCAATCGGTTATTTTATGTTTAGCTACACCCGATTTTATTGCTGCTTTTGCAACAGCAGGAGCAACAGTATAAATTAATCGTGAATCAATTGGCTTTGGAATGATGTAACCAGCACCAAATGTTATATTTTTTGAACCGTAGGCTAAATTTACAGCCTCTGGAACGGGTTCTTTTGCTAATTCAGCAATAGCGTAAACAGCAGCAAGCTTCATATCCTCATTTATTTGAGTTGCTCTCACATCTAAAGCTCCTCGAAAAATGAAAGGAAAACCAAGTACGTTATTAACCTGATTAGGATGGTCGGAACGACCTGTTGCCATTATGATATCGGGGCGAGCTGCTATTGCCTCGGCATAAGATATTTCAGGATTTGGATTTGCCAATGCAAACACAATCGGCATTTTAGCCATTGATTGAATCATTGTCTGACTTACAATATTCCCTTTCGAAAGACCAACAAAAACGTCAGCACCAACCATTGCTTCTTCTAACGTTTTTGCCTTTGTAGTATGGTTTACAAAAAATGTTTTCTGCTCATCTAAATCATCACGATCAGGGCGTAAAACACCTTTGCTATCAAGCATTAAAATATTTTCCTTTTTTGCTCCTATGGATACGTAAAGTTTTGTACATGAAATAGCAGATGCTCCGGCACCATTTACAACAATTTTAACCTCTTCAATTTTTTTTCCTGCTACTTCACAAGCGTTTAAAAGGGCTGCAGATGATATGATAGCTGTGCCATGCTGATCATCATGCATCAAAGGAATATTTAATTCCTGTTTTAATCTTCGTTCAATTTCAAAGCATTCGGGAGCTTTAATATCTTCTAAATTAATTCCACCAAAAGTAGGAGCAATTGCTTTAACCGTATTCACAAATAAATCAATGTCAGTTGCATCCACTTCAATATCAAACACATCAATGTCAGCAAATATTTTAAACAACAAACCTTTACCTTCCATAACTGGCTTGGATGCCAAAGCTCCAATATTGCCAAGTCCTAATACAGCTGTACCATTTGAAATTACTGCAACTAAGTTTCCTTTAGCTGTATATTTGTATGCATCTTCTGGATTTTTTTCAATTTCCAAACAAGGCTCTGCAACACCCGGAGAATAAGCTAACGATAAATCGCGTTGAGAACTATAAGCCTTTGTCGGCACCACTTCTATCTTTCCTGGTCTGCCTTGTGAATGATAATCTAATGCATCTTGCTTTCTAAGTTTTTCCATTCTATTGTTCTTTTATTTTTGCCAAAAAATAGGCAAGTTGCGAATATAACAATTTATCAATAAACAATGGGGCTTTGTTGCTAAATAAAGCGATTGATTTAAGCGTGATTTATTATACACAATAAAGGAGGAAGTAAGATAGATTTAACAGACTTTTAAAACTATAAAATAAATCAGAAATGAAAAAAATAGTTTTGTTTACTATGAGCGGAATAATTGGGTTTAAATACAATTTCCTTAGACAAAAAGAGTTCATTAATTAAACTGAACAATTTGATCGGGTATCCATTGTTTTTAAAAAACATTCTAATCTAAAAACATTTAGAACAATCTTTTTAGATTAGAACGAGAAAAATAGCAATCTTTGCAACCAAAATTATTCAATGAAAACAAAATTATTTTTCTTATTTGCTTTTAGCAGCATAGTGCATGAAATTTCAGCACAAGTAGTCATTCCGAAAGCTATTCCATACTTAGAAACATTTGATGGACTAACATTAACAAATGGTGCCTCAAGTGCACCGCTCGATTTTATTCAATTAAAAGGGGCGACAGATACAATGCCTACCAGTATCAATATTAATAATTCACCATTTAACACAACTCCGTTTTCAACAAGCGCATGGGTTACTTCTGTAATTGGGAACGATACAGCAGCTGAGTCTTCGTCTTGGACTAATCCAACAAGCACTGTTGATAGATGGTTGATAACACCAGCAATAAATGGCATTACAGCATCGACAATTTTAACATGGGAAGGTTTTGCATCCGACCCGAATTCTCGCGATGGATATGAAGTATGGATATCGGTTACAGCTGCTAATACATTATTACCAACAAATTTAGATTTTACAAATTTTACAAGTAATAAATTATACAGCCTTTCTGCAGAATCTTCAATTGGCTTTACCCCTCATACAGTTTCTTTAGCTGCTTTTGCAAATCAAACCATACGTATTGGGTTCAGAAATAACTCGAACAATAAATTTCATTTATTTATAGATGATATACATATTTTTAACCCTGTTGCTAAGGACGGATCGGTTACTTCAATTAGTATGAATAAATACGTTTTAGCTGGAAGCCAACCGGTTACTGCCACATTTAAAAACTTAGGAGGAAAAGCGGTAATTACCGACTCATTATCTTATTCTGTTGATGGAGGCACTGCATTTTCACAAGTATTTAACCCCAACATTTCATACAAAGAAACTTACACCTCAACTTTTTCTTCACAAGCTTATTTAACTGTTGGTTTGCATACTATTAAAGTTTGGGTAAAAGGTATAAATGGAACAGGCCCAGATGCTAATAAAAGTAATGATACAGCTTCATTTCAGGTTACCACTTTATCTGTTAAACCTGCTAAAAAAGTATTAATCGAAGAATTTACATCAACCTCGTGCGGCTTTTGTCCAAAAAGTAATTTAACACTAAGCAATTTATCAAGTGCCGACACATCGATTATTGGCGTTGCATTGCATGTTAACGACAGTATGTCAACAGCAGAAAGTAATGAAGTGATTGGAAATTATTTACCGATAAATAACACCGGAATGATTGATAGAACTTTTAACATTGCTTCAGCGGAATATGCGATAACTGAATCTCAATGGGGAATAAATGCTACAACGCGAAAAGGCGATGTTGTTCCTGCAACGGTTTCTTTCTCGGCAATTAGTTATAATTCACTTAACAATCAAATAAGTGTAACTGTAAATGCCAACTTTGTTGGTACAGTAAAAGGCGAGTACGCTATTAACTGTTATGTTACCGAAAACAATGTGTATGGACCATTAAATGACAGCAGTGATAATGGTTGGAACCAACATAGTTTTTATTATCCCGATCCAACATCACCTTTTTATCAAAAAGGGTATATGCCTATAAGTGGCAATCAAAGCTTAGTATACCTTAGACCTTTAGAATACAAACATAACTATGTACTTGATAAAATGTTGGGTGGCGCTTATGGTGATAATGCTGTAATTCCATTAACAGTAATCAATGCAGCGCAATCGTTTTCAAAAACATTTACATATACACTACCAAGTGCAGTGGCTAGCTCATACAGATACAATCCTGATAATATTTATTTGGTTGGTATTGTTGAAGAATACAGTACGGCGTCAAACTCTGATAGAACTATTTTAAATTCTACTCAAAAAAAATTAACAACAAATCCTGAAATGGTTGGGCCTGTTTCTGTTGAAAGTGTTGAAAAATTTGAATTTGGAACTGTAGCTATTTACCCAAACCCAGCAAGCATTTCAACAAATATTAACATCAATTTAAATAAAATGTCAGGCATTGCTGTTGCTATTTACAATACTGTTGGACAAGTTGTATTTTCAGAAAATTTGAATATTTTAAATGAAGGAGAACATTTATTTAATTTAAATACTAGTCTTTTTGCAAATGGTATTTACAACATTATTATAAAAACTAAAGATAGTTTTTTAACTAAAAAATTGGTAATTAATAAATAGGGGTGTAAATTAATTATCTACTGCTTCATAGTATTTTCAAAGCATGTTGCAATCAATCTAAAAATACAAAGCTCTAAAGAGAATATCTTTAGAGCTTTGTATTTTTAGAAATCGTTGGAATGATTTTTTAAAAATTAAACTAATCAAATCCCAAATACATTGCATGCTTGTTCGGCAACCATTTGCTCAGCTCGTTTTTTTGAAAAATGTTGTGCTTTGCCAATAATTTCTGTCTCTACTATTAAATGTAATAAATATTGTTTGTCAACCGATGATACTCCATTTTCAATAGTTTCAAAGCTAAATTCCTTTTTTTCTTTTTGAACCCATTCAATAAATTTACTTTTAAAATCTATTTCTTTAGTTTCTATTTCATCCATATCAATGTGGGTATTGATAATGCGTTTTAATAAATAATCCTGAACAAAATCAAATCCTTTATCTAAATATATAGCTCCGATTAACGCCTCATATGCATCACCATAAATGGAGTTTGGTACACTACCAAAACGATTGTTATTCGATTCGATAAATGTTTTTAATCCTAATTTTAATGCAAGCTGATTATGCATATTGCGACTAACCATTTTAGAGCGAAGCTTCGTTAAAAATCCTTCATCTTTGAAAGGGAATTTTTTAAATAAATAATCGGCAACAATAGTTCCTATAACCGAGTCACCCAAAAATTCAAGGCGCTCATTGCTATCTTTTATTCCTTTTTGGATTTCTTGCGCTGCAGAACTATGGCGAAATGCGAGTTTATATAAATTTATGTTAGTAGGATAAAATCCAAGGACATTATGCAACGATTCGTGAAATTTTTTATCTGCTGAAAGGTGTACCCTTAAAGGTTTTAAGAAAAAAGACAAATTAAGTAATTATTTGATTTGCTGATTATTAATTAGCTGATTTGCGAAATTTTTAATCTTTAAACCTACCAATTCATAAGTAAAATAACACATTGGTAAATTGGCAAATCATTAAGGAATATATTTTTTTACAATAACAGAAGCATTGTGTCCACCAAAACCAAATGTATTGCTCAAAGCTGCACGCACAATACGTTTTTGTGGCTTATGGAATGTAAAATTTAATTTATTATCCAAAGTTGGATCGTCATTAAAATGATTAATTGTAGGAGGGATAATGTCATTTTGTACTGCAAGGATACAAGCCATTGCCTCAATAGCACCAGCAGCACCAAGCAAATGACCTGTCATGGATTTTGTTGAACTGATATTTAATTTATATGCGTGTTCAGCAAAAACACCAAGTATGGCTTTTGTTTCAGCAACATCTCCCAAAGGAGTAGATGTTCCATGAACATTCACATAATCGATTTCATCGGCATTCATATCTGCATCTTTCAATGCATTACGCATTACATTCAATGCGCCTAATCCTTCTGGATGAGGAGCGGTAATATGATTTGCATCTGCAGTCATTCCACCACCTGCAACTTCAGCATAAATTTTTGCACCTCGTTTTATAGCATGGTCTAAATCTTCCAAAATAATACAACCTGCTCCTTCACCTAAAACAAATCCATCACGATCCGCATCAAACGGACGAGATGCAGTTTCTGGAGAATCATTACGAGTAGAGAGTGCATGCATCGCATTAAAACCACCAACACCCGCTTCGCAAACTGCAGCTTCAGAACCTCCAGCTACAATAATATCAGCCTTACCTAATCTAATATAAGTTAATGCATCAATTAAAGAATTGGTTCCAGAGGCACAAGCAGAAACGGTTGTAAAGTTTGGACCACGCATTCCAAAACGAATTGAGATATGACCTGAACAAATATCAGCTATCATTTTAGGAATAAAGAAAGGATTAAAACGAGGCGTTCCGTCACCTTTGGAAAAATTAAAACACTCATCTTGAAATGTTTGTAATCCACCAATTCCAGAACCCCAAATAACACCTGCTCTATCCGGATCAAAGGCATTTTCGCCATCTAATCCAGCATCTTTCATTGCTTGAATAGATGAACATAAACCATATTGGGAAAATGGGTCAAGCTTGCGAGCTTCTTTACGATCTAAATAATCTTCTACATTAAACCCTTTTACTTCACAAGCAAATTGTGTTTTAAATTTAGAAGCGTCAAAACGAGTAATAGGCGCAGCTCCGCTAACACCGTTTAGAAGGGCATTCCAGTAATCTGAAACATTGTTTCCAAGTGGTGTAATAGCACCAAGTCCTGTAACTACTACTCGTTTAAATTCCATAAAATAAATTATTTACGAATTATTTAGCGTTTGCTTCAATATATGTAACTGCATCTCCAACCGTAGCGATTTTTTCTGCTTGGTCATCTGGAATAGCAATGTTAAATTCTTTTTCAAATTCCATGATTAATTCTACAGTATCTAAAGAATCTGCTCCTAAATCCTTGGTCAAGCTAGCTGTTGGTGTTACTTCTTTTTCGTCAACTCCTAATTTGTCTACGATAATAGCTTTTACTTTTGTTGCAATGTCTGACATTATTTTAAATATTTTTGGGTTAATTTTGATGCAAAGATATAGTTATATGTATAAATACAAAAAAATATGCTAAAATTCATTACTCTTTAGCCAACATTTTATATATACAACTGAATTTCAGCAACTTAAAACAAATAAAACAATTGTTTATATCTATAAAATTATAATTAACGATTAGGAACTTAATTAAAGCTATTAAAAGTAATTTCGCATCGATAATGAAAAAAAACATCGCCATTTTTGCCTCAGGAGAAGGAACAAATGCTCAATCTATAATAGATTATTTTAAACAATCAACACTTGCTGATGTTAAATTGATAGTATCTAATAATCCCAAAGCAAATGTGTTAAATCGTGCAAAACAGTTTGGTGTTGATACGTTTATCATTAATCGGAATTCGTTTTATGAAAGCGATTATGTAATTAAAAAATTAAAAAACAACAACATCGATTTAATTGTGTTGGCAGGTTTTTTATGGATGATTCCTGAAAATTTAGTGAACGCATTTCCTGATCAGGTTGTTAATATTCACCCTGCTTTATTGCCGAAATATGGAGGTAAGGGTATGTACGGAATGAATGTTCACAAGGCCGTAATCGAAAACAAAGAAAAGGAAAGTGGTGTTTCCATACATTATATAAACGAACATTATGACGAAGGAAAAATAATTTCGCAACACCGATGTCATATTTCAGAAAATGAAACACCAGAAACGTTAGCCGAAAAAATTCATCTTTTAGAACAAGCTTTTTTTGCAAAAACCATTGAAAAATTATTCTTGTAAAAAACTTTACTAAAAAAATAGAGCGAGTAAGGTAAATTAATATTATTAACGATTTAGCTCAAACACAAATTCGTAAATTCGTAAAAATTAGTAATCCACAAAAAATGAATTTTAATTTTAGAGAAATTGCAACCATTAGCATGATATTGTTTGCAGTAATAGATGTGATTGGGTCCTTACCGGTAATAATTGATTTACAAGGGAAGCATGGCAAAATAAAATCGGAAAAGGCCACGGTGGTTTCGGGTGTAATTATGATTGTATTTATGTTTATTGGCGAACAAATTTTAAACCTAATAGGTATTGATGTAAGTTCGTTTGCCATAGCAGGTTCGTTTATTATTTTCTTTTTAGCACTTGAAATGATTTTAGGAATTAAATTTTATAAAGAAGAAACAGCATCAACAGCATCGGTTGTTCCTATTGCCTTTCCACTGATTGCGGGAACAGGAACATTAACTACACTTCTTTCGATTAGAGCCGAGTATAAAGTAGAAAATATTATTGTCGCCATTTTGGTAAACTTAGTTTTTGTATACATTGTTTTAAGAAACACCTATCGCTTAGAAAAAATTTTAGGTGTTGGCGGAATCAATATTTTACGAAAAGTATTTGGTGTTATTTTATTAGCCATTGCTGTGAAGTTGTTTAGGACGCATGCGGGAGTTTGACACCCTGATTATTGAAGTAGAGATGTACTAATTAAAATAACTACTTTTTCTTTTAAAAAATGATACAATTTTTCAATCCCTATAAATGATTAAAATATATACAGACGGTGCATCTCGTGGAAACCCTGGCCCTGGGGGATTTGGAGTGGTGATGATTTATGGAGATTTGCGTAAAGAAATTTCGGAAGGTTTTCGTTTAACAACCAATAACCGAATGGAATTATTAAGCGTTATTGTTGCTTTGGAATCCTTAAAAAAAGAAGACACTACAGTTACTATTTATTCCGATTCGAAATATGTGGTTGATTCTGTTGAGTTAAAATGGGTTTTTGGCTGGGAGAAAAAACATTTTAAAGACAAAAAAAACCCCGATTTATGGAAACGTTTTCTGGATATTTATAGAAAACAAAATGTAAAATTTGTTTGGGTAAAAGGGCACGCATCCAATAAAGAAAATAATCGCTGCGATGAATTAGCTGTAGAAGCGGCTATGGGCAAAGGATTGAAAATTGACCATGGTTATGAAGATGAAAAGAAAAAAGAGAATTCTAAATTAATATAGAATCCTCTTTCGATAAATTAAAATTGTTTTTTACAAACTTCCCGTCCTTCCGCCATCCACCGGAACATTAATTCCGGTAATGTAAGAAGCTGCTGGTGATGCTAAAAAAGCCACAGCATTAGCTATTTCGGAAGAATCAGCAAAACGACCTAATGGAATTTCTTTTTCCATTTCATTTTTAATTTCGTTTAATGATTCGCCTGTGTTATTTGATTTATTTTCGATAATACTTTGTAAGCGACCAGTAAACGTAGCACCCGGAAGTACATTATTTACTGTTATTCCAAATGATGCCACTTCGTTTGCTAATGTTTTACTCCAATTAGCAACAGCTGCACGAATGGTGTTAGATACACCTAAATTTTTTAGTGGTATTTTTACTGATGTACTGATAATATTGATAACACGGCCATATTTTTCTTTTTTCATTCCATCTAAAACAGCTTGTACCAAAATATGATTGCACACCAAATGATTATTGAAAGCTTGTAAAAACTCCTCTACCTTTGCATTCTGAATCAAGCCACTCGGCGGGCCGCCTGTGTTGTTTAACAATATATGAACAACACCATTCGCTGCAATAAAACTTTCTACTTTTTCTTTTAATTGATTTGGTTGTTGAAAATCGGCACATAAAAAATTATGTTTTTGTCCTTTAGAAACATCTAAATCTTTTAATGCAGCTTTTAATGATTCTTCGTTACGTGCCACTAAAACAACATTTGCTCCAAGTAGCGCAAGTTCAATAGCCGAAGCTTTTCCAATACCTTGTGTACTTCCGCATACAAGAGCCGTTTTTCCTGTTAAATCTAAATTCATGTGGCAAAGATAAGAATAATGGTGAGGTCAAAAAATTATCCGAACAACAAACTAAACACCTCTTCAATCTTACCAACCATGGTAATTTTGATGTGATAATTTTTTAATTCTAATCCTTTTTTATTATATTTGGAAATAAAAATATGCTCGAAGCCTAATTTTTCTGCTTCTGAAATACGTTGATCAATTCGGTTTACAGGACGTATCTCACCACTCAAACCTACCTCGCCGGCAAAACAAACTTTTGGAGATATTGGCATATCTTCATTACTAGAAAGTACTGCACATACCAAAGCTAAATCGATCCCCGGATCTTCTACTTTTATTCCACCAGCAATATTTAAAAACACATCTTTTACACCTAATCTAAACCCACAACGTTTTTCTAAAACAGCTAATAACATTGCTAATCTACGCAAATCGAATCCTGTTGACGAACGCTGAGGGGTACCATAAGCAGCGCTACTTACCAAAGCCTGCGTTTCAATCAACATAGGTCTTAAGCCCTCCATTGTTGCAGCAATAGCAACACCACTAACTAACTCTTCACGCGCTGTAATTAATATTTCAGAAGGATTACTTACTTCGCGTAAGCCACTACCTTGCATTTCATAAATTCCTAATTCGTTGGTGGATCCAAAACGATTTTTAGTTGTCCGCAATAATCGATATACATGATTTCTATCGCCTTCAAATTGCAAAACAGTATCCACCATGTGTTCTAAAACCTTTGGCCCTGCAAGGCTTCCGTCTTTTGTAATATGACCAATCAAAAAAACAGCTGTTCCACTTTCTTTTGCATAACGCATTAACTCCGAAGTACATTCACGTATTTGTGAAACACTACCCGGAGACGATTCGATATGAGCGGAATGTAACGTTTGAATAGAATCCACAATTAAAAAATTGGGTTCTAAAATTTCTATTTGTTTAAAAATATTTTGAGTAGCTGTTTCGGTAAGAATGTAACAATTCGGATTGTTTATTCCAATACGTTCGGCACGCATGCGAATTTGTTGTTCGCTCTCTTCGCCTGACACATATAGTACTTTCAGGTTTTTCATATTGAGTGCAACCTGCAGCATCAAGGTTGATTTACCTATACCAGGTTCGCCACCAAATAAAATTAATGAACCAGGAACCAATCCACCACCAAGCACTCTAGATAGTTCTTCATCATAAATAGGAATACGGTATTGTTCTGATAAACTTATTTCATTTATCAATTGAGGTTTTGTAGCACGTTGTGTACTTGTATTTAAAATACCTGGAGTTTTCGCATCCTCTCCTTTTGAAACAATCTCTTCAACATATGTATTCCATTCGTTACAAGCGGGGCACTTGCCAATCCATTTGCCGGATTGAGCACCACAGCTCTGACAAAAATATGTTGTTTTAGTTTTGGCCATTATTTTCAATTGGCAATTGTGCAACAATACATTACACTTTGTTAATTTGATTTTATTTTTTGTTCAATAGCTGTTGTAGAAAAACCATCTAAAAATTCAATTGTTTTTACTTCGCCTCCATTTGCTTTCACACTATCCGAACCTACAATGTATTTTTTGCTTTGCGCATTTGTTTCGTTTGCATCGTAATCAGCTCCTTTTACAAGCACATTGGGTTTAATAAAATCGATTAACGACAAAGGGGTTTGTTCATCAAAAATAATTACTGCACTTACAAAATGTAACGATGCCATTATCATTGCACGCGAATGTTCGTCTTGCAATGGGCGAGCAGCTCCTTTATTTAAGAGCTTTACAGAAGCGTCACTATTAATTCCAACAATAAGTATATTGCCTAAATCAGATGCTTTTGCAAGATAATCAATATGTCCACGATGAATTATATCAAAACACCCATTTGTAAAAACAATTTTTTGTTCTTTAAATTGCAATATTCTTAATGGTTTTAAAAAGGTTTCTAATGTAAAAATTTTAGAATCTATTATTTCTAACGCCAGTGGTTTTTTAGAATTTATTGGTGCGTTCATAATTAAAAACTTTTATTTTCGGGTTTCACTATCACATTTCTATTTAAAACAGCTAATAGTATTAGAGATAAAAGCCCAAGAGATAATATTAGAGCAAACTGTGCAGTCCAAACTGCCCAAGCAAAAGCAAATGCCACAGAGCTTCCTATTAAGTAAACTGTGGTTAGGATTTGTATTACTATTAACTGATATGCACCTGTACCTCCTGGCACGGCAATAACACCAAGGCTTCCAAATACAACAATCACAACTGCACACATAATTGAAAGGTTTGCCGTTTCGCCAAAGGCTAAAAAACAAACATATACTTGAAGCACATACATCAACCAAATAGAAACTGTGTGAATAATAAAGACCAAAGGGTTGTTTACATTTTTAATACTCAACAATCCATCCCAAAGCCCCTTAATAAAGCCTTTTGCTTTACCAGATACCAATGTTTGTATTTTTTTACGAAAGTAAAATAACACTAAAAAAAATAGTAACAGTAAAATTCCGCCAATAATAACAACTAGCTGCTTTTGTAGCAATGAATGAATTTTTTCAGAAACAGTTGTAAATATTAAATCGTTTGCAATGCCATATATACGGTCGAATTCGATACCTAAAGTTGCAAAAAAAATAATAATTAAACACACAAGATCCAATGCGCGCTCCGAAATAACGGATCCAAAACCTTCTGTAAATGGCACATTTTCGTATTTTGTAAGTAATCCACAACGAGTAACTTCACCTAATCGAGGCAATGCAAAGTTTGCGAGATAACCAACCATTAATGCAAAAAAAGTATTAGATGTTTTTGGTTTGTAGCCCAATGGTTCTAAAAGCAATTTCCAGCGCATAGTCCTAAAATAATGACTCAATCCACTTATTAGAAGGGATGCAAAAATCCAAAAATAATTTGCAGTGGCCAACGAAATTTTAATGTTGGCAAACTCTTCATCTGTTGTTTTGCGTAAAGCAAGCCATATTAATAGCCCACCTAAGGATAAAAAGAAAAGAAATTTAAATATATTGAGTATTTGTTTTTTCAAAATATTATCGAAGGGTATTTGTTTTTGTATCAGGAAAAATTACAACAGGTTTATGCTTTTTTGCAAGTTCAAAATCAATTGTTGCGTAGGATACAATAATAATCTCGTGTCCAGCTTGTACTTTTAATGATGCAGGCCCATTTAAACAAATCACACCGGAACCTCGCTCACCTTTTATGGTATATGTTGTAAAACGCTCACCATTGTTATAATTAAAAATATCTACTTTCTCGTTTTCAATAAGATTAGCAGCATCCATTAAATTTTCATCAATAGTTACCGAACCAATATAATCAAGATCAGCTTGTGTAACTGTAACACGATGAATTTTTGATTTTAAAACTTCTATTTGCATAATTAGTGTAAAGCTAAATAATTTTGTTGGAGTTAATGGAATTGAATAAGTAACATTTTTCTAGTACAAAATAACATTGTCTATTAGGCGTATTTCACCTAATTTTAAGGACACGCAAGCAATCGCGCTTTGGGTTTGCGAATACTCTAAAATAGGTTGTAACGTATTAACATCCACGATTTCAAAATATTCCAAATTTATTTGTGGTATACTATTAAATTCTTTTTCTACAAAAGATTTTAATTCTCCGACAGTAAGGGATTGGTATAACTCTTTAGACTTAAATAGAATTATTGAAATTACAGGGGCTAACTCCCTTTGTTCTTTACTCAACCTTGTATTTCGGGAACTCATCGCTAATCCATCAACTTCACGAACAATAGGGCATCCAATAATTTCAATTGACATCCCAAGCTGTTTGGTCATGCTGCGAATAATGGCCAATTGTTGAAAATCTTTTTGTCCAAAATATGCTTTGTCTGGTTCAATTATTCTAAATAATTTACTAACCACCTGTGCCACTCCATTAAAATGCCCTTTACGATAAGCTCCTTCCATTACCTTATCCAGCATCCCAAAATCAACAACCATATCCAACATCCATGTTTTGTCTTCAATTTGTTGTTGCATAAGTTTTATTTCTTCACTAGTGTAAATTTCGTTAATTTCAGGAGAAAAAACCACATCGCACCCGGCCTTTTCAAGCATAACGCAATCGGCTTGTAAGCTACGTGGGTATTTTTTTAGATCGTTTAAGTCATTAAATTGAGTTGGATTTACAAATATGCTACTAACAACAAAATCACACTGCTGTTTAGCTTTCTCTATTAATGAAATATGCCCTTGATGCAAAGCACCCATTGTTGGAACAAAACCAACTGTTTTGCCAGAATGCTTTAAATTAGACAAACAAATTTTTATTTGCTCAATGTAATTAAATATAATCATTCAAATAAATTTTGTGAAGTACATAACAAAACCAACATTAACAGACAAATCTAAAGACAAAAGAGGGCAAATCTAATATTAATACTTTGAAATATCGAAATTTTTTACTTACTTTTGTATCCGTTTTAATAACCTAACCTTAATTCGCCAAAATGAAGAAGAAAGCTAGAGTTCTATTTGTTTCACAAGAAGTTACCCCCTATTTAGATGAAACCCCGATGAGTGTTATCGGCAGAAAATTACCGCAAGGAATACAAGAAAGAGGAAAAGAGATTAGAACATTTATGCCAAGGTTCGGCTGTATTAATGAAAGACGCAACCAATTACACGAAGTAATTCGTTTATCGGGTATGAATTTGATTATTGATAATAATGACCACCCTTTAATTATTAAAGTAGCATCTATACAAGCTGCTCGTATGCAAGTTTACTTTATTGATAATCAAGAGTATTTTGAGCGAAAACACATTTTAACTGACAAAAAAGGCGAACATTTTGCTGACAATGACGAACGCGCCATTTTCTTTTGTCGTGGTGTAATCGAAACAGTAAAAAAATTAGGATGGGCACCCGATTTAGTTCACTTACATGGCTGGATGACTGGGTTAACTGCGTTGTATTTAAAAAAATCATTTAAAGACAATCCTCTATTTGCCGATACAAAAATTGTGTATTCGGTTTATGACGATGAATTTCCAAATACACTGCACAAAGATTTCTCTAAAAAGGTATTGCACGAAGGAATTGAAAAAGGGGACGTAGAATTATACAAAAATCCTACATTTGTAAATGTTTCAAAACTTGCTATTAATTTAGCTGACGGAATTATTAAGGCTAGTCCAAAAATAAACCCTGAACTAGAAAAACATATTAAAAAAACAGGTAAACCAGTATTGGAATTCATTTCAGGCGACGAGTATATAAATGCCTATTCCGATTTTTATGATGCCGTGCTAGAAGAAGTTGTTGAAGAATTTGTTGATTAATTAATTTATGATTTTATACTTTAAAAAAAAACCTGCAATTTTGTCCTGTTCCATCGGGACAAAATTTTTTTTAATACTCTTATCTGGTTTGCTAACAAGCCTAGTTTCCTGCGATAAATCAAGTGTTGTTGGTTTAGATGTGCAGCCAACTAACGACTTGTTAAATGTTGGAAACACAGATACGTTAACTTTAATTACAAAAACAATACGGGTAGATTCTTTAGAAACCGACCAAACAATAATTTCGAGCGGAAAGGTTTTGTTAGGCAAATATGTCGACCCTATTTTTGGAACAAGTACTGCTTCATTCTACACTCAAGTTAGATTATCCACGAGTATTGGCGCTACCTCATTTGGGCTTAACCCAATATGCGATTCTATCGTCCTGGCACTATCCTATTCTTCTGAAACATCTTATGATGCAGCATCATATTATGGTAAAAAAAACAGAGTTGCTCAAAATGTTAATGTTTATCAAGTAGTTGAAGACATAAAACTAGAGAGTCATTATTCAAATGATGTGTTAAAAACATCTACTTTTGATTTGGCAAGCAACCATTCATTTGTCCCGCAACCAAATACAAATGTAACCATTGATGGAGTTGTTTTAAATCCTCAATTAAGAATCTCGCTCGATAAAACGTTTGGCCAAATTTTGCTAAATAGTCAAAGTTCTGGAAATTTAGCCACTAATGATGTTTTTTATAACTACATGAAAGGCTTATATATTACCACTGAAAACTCAACAATAAATTCGGGAGAAGGAAATATTTTATATTTTTTAATGGGAGACCCACAATCTAAAATGACTATTTACTATCATGAAAGCGGGAACAATTCATTAAAATATTCTCAAAAATATGATTTTGGATTAAGCAGTGTGACTCGCTTTAATCACTTTTCACACGATTACTCTTCAATAAACAGCAACCTTTCTGCACAAATAGGAACAACACCTCCTGCTCAAAATGATTTGGTTTTTGTTCAGTCTATGGCTGGATTAAAAACAAAAATAGAAATGCCTACACTTATGAATTTGGTTAAAAACAACCAGATTTCAATAAATAAAGCGGAGTTGATTATTAAAGCAGATCCAACAACAAAATATATGCTAGATACATTTGCCGCAGCAAATTCTTTAATTGTGTTTGGAATCAATGATGATAGCACAAGTTATGTTATCCCCGACTATTATTTACCTTCGTCTGCCTATTTTGATGGCAATTACAATTCAACTATTCATGAGTATCACATTAATATGGCTAGCTACATTCAGCAGGTTTTAATAGGTAAACGAAAAAACAACGGGTTATATTTACTAGCAGCTGGTGGAGCTATTTATGGCAATAGGGTTGTAATTGGCGGTGGTGGCAATGGAAGCCCCTATCAAATGAAATTAAATATTACATATACAAAACTACATTAATAATTATTTAACATGTGTGGAATAGTTGCTTACATTGGTAATAAACAAGCCTATCCTTTTCTTATTAAAGGATTACAGCGTCTTGAATACAGGGGGTATGACAGCGCAGGAATTGCTTTAATTGACAACGGAGAATTAAATGTTTATAAATGCAAAGGCAAGGTAGCCGATCTTCACAATTTTGTTGGAAATAATAACAAAGGAGGTACAATTGGTATTGGCCACACCCGTTGGGCAACACATGGTGTACCTAATGATGTAAATGCACACCCGCATTACTCTGCTTCAAAAAACATTGTTATGATTCACAATGGAATCATTGAAAATTATGGTCCATTAAAAGAAGAATTAAAAAAGCGCGGACATGTTTTTTTGAGTGATACTGATACGGAAGTATTAATTCATTTAATTGAAGATATCCAGCAAAAAGAGAAAGTGCGTTTAGGGGAAGCGGTTAGAATAGCTCTAAATCAAGTTGTTGGGGCTTACGCGATTGTAATCCTTTCGAAAGAAAATCCAAATGAGTTATTTGCAGCAAAAAAAGGAAGCCCAATGGTTATTGGAATTGGAGATAATGAATTTTATATTGCGTCGGATGCAACACCAATAATAGAATATACAAAAAATGTTGTTTATTTAGAGGACGAAGAGATTGCCTATATTGAACGTGGTAAAGATTTGAAAATAAAAACGATAAAAAATAAATCTAAAACACCATACGTTCAAGAGCTTGAAATGCAATTAGAAGCCTTAGAGAAAGGTGGTTACGAACATTTTATGCTGAAAGAAATATATGAACAGCCTCGTTCAATAAAAGATTGTATGAGAGGTCGTTTAAGTTCTGAAAAAGGCAGTTTGAATTTAGGTGGTATTGCAGATTATGAGCAGAAAATTGTAAATGCCAAACGTATCATTTTCATTGCCTGCGGAACTTCATGGCATGCTGCTTTGGTTGCCGAATATTTATTTGAAGAGTTAACACGTATTCCTGTTGAAGTTGAATATGCTTCTGAGTTCCGGTATCGTAACCCAATTATTTATGAGAACGATATTGTAGTTGCAATTTCGCAATCAGGGGAAACCGCCGATACATTGGCTGCAATTGAATTAGCTAAATCTAAAGGAGCTACTATAATTGGTATTTGTAATGTAATTGGTTCATCCATTGCTCGTGCTACACATGCTGGAGCCTACACACATGCTGGACCAGAAATTGGGGTTGCATCTACAAAAGCATTTACAGCACAAGTAACTGTTATTACCCTTATGGCATTGCAAATTGCTTATCGCAAAGGAACAATATCTGCAACTCGTTTCCACGAATTGCTAGTAGAACTAGAGGCTATTCCAGAAAAAGTAGAACGTGTTCTTAAAACCAACGAAAAAATAAAACACATTGCAGATATTTATAAAAATGTAAGCAATGCCTTATATTTAGGTCGTGGAAATAGTTTTCCTGTGGCTTTAGAAGGTGCTTTAAAATTAAAAGAAATATCCTATATACATGCAGAAGGCTACCCTGCAGCAGAAATGAAACACGGACCAATTGCCTTAATTGATGAAGAAATGCCCGTTTTTGTAATTGCTACCAAAGGCAATTCATACGAGAAGGTTGTTAGCAACATTCAAGAAGTAAAAGCGCGTAAAGGTAAAATTATAGCAATTGTTACCGAAGGTGATGTACAAGTAAAAGCAATGGCAGATTATACCATAGAAATTCCGGAAACAGACGAAATACTAGTTCCACTAATTTCGGTTGTGCCTTTACAATTATTATCATACCACATTGCAGTAATGCGGGGTTGTAATGTAGATCAACCAAGGAATTTGGCAAAGTCGGTTACCGTGGAGTAGATGGCTTTTAAATGTTATTACAGCGAAATTTTTATTTCCCTTAGTGATATAATAGAGTTACCAACTATTAGTTGATTAAATCAGCCATTCAAATTTATTAGCATGTAGGCTATTTAAGCAGCGATATTGCGTTTATTAGCAAACTTAAAATGCTGAGATTATACTATCCTCTTTTTTATTACTTTTGTTCCCCCAAAAATAATTTTTAAAATCATGATTTCTGTTTCAAATCTTTCATTACGCTACGGCAAACGAATTTTATTTGACGAAGCAAGTATAAAATTTACTCCCGGTAATTGTTATGGTGTTATTGGCGCCAATGGTGCTGGTAAGTCTACTTTTATGAAAATTCTGGCAGGCGAAATTGAACCAACAACAGGTCAAGTTTCTATTACTCCAGGCGAACGCCTAAGTGTTCTAAGTCAAAACCACTTTGCTTTTGATGAATTCCCTGTTTTACAAACGGTAATGATGGGCAATAAAAAATTGTGGGATGTAATGCAACAAAAAGATGCAATCTACGCAAAGCCCGATTTTACGGATGCGGATGGTATTAAAGCTGCGGAGTTAGAAAACATTTTTGCTGAAATGAACGGTTGGAATTTTGAAAGTGATGCTGCAAACATGCTGAGTGATTTGGGTGTAAAAGAAGAATACCACACACGTTTAATGAGCGAATTAAATGGTAAAGAAAAGGTTCGTGTATTATTGGCACAAGCTCTTTTTGGTAACCCTGACATTTTATTATTGGATGAGCCAACTAACGATTTAGATGTTGAAACCATTGCCTGGCTCGAAAACTTTTTAGCAAATTTTGAAAACATTGTTATCGTTGTTTCACATGACAGGCATTTTTTAGATGCTGTTTGTACACACATTGCAGATATTGATTTTAATAAAATTTCGTTATTCACAGGTAACTATATGTTTTGGTATGAGTCGAGCCAATTGGCATTACGCCAACGCTCTGATCAAAATAAAAAGGTAGAAGATAAACGTAAAGAATTACAGGATTTCGTTGAACGGTTCAGCGCAAATGCTTCTAAATCGCGCCAAGCAACAAGCCGTAAAAAATTACTAGAAAAACTGGTTATTGATGAAATAAAACCAAGCACCAGAAAATACCCTGGAATTATTTTTAAGGCCGAACGCGAATGTGGCGATCAAATGTTGATGGTAGAAAACCTATCAAAGCTTTCACCTGAGGGTGCAACTTATTTTAAGGACATTACATTTACAATAACTAAAGGTGATAAAATTGTAATTCTTTCGAAAGAACATGTTGCAATAACAGCGTTTTTTGAAATATTAGCCGATGAAACCAATGCAGATAGTGGAACCTGCACTTGGGGAAGCACCATCACCAAATCGTATTTACCAAACGAAAATCAAAAGTTTTTTACAGATGATGTAAATTTAATTGATTGGTTACGCCAGTTTTCGAAAGATAAAGACGAAACGTATATTCGTGGATTCTTAGGTAAGATGTTGTTTTCAGGAGAAGAAACATTCAAAAAATCTAATGTATTATCTGGAGGAGAAAAAGTACGCTGCATGGTATCTCGCATGATGCTCACCAATGCAAATTGTTTGATTTTAGACGAGCCGACAAACCATTTGGATCTAGAATCTATCACAGCTTTTAACAATGCACTAAAAGACTGGAAACACATTGCTTTATTTACTTCGCATGACCATGAATTTGTGCAAACAGTTGCAAATCGTATCATAGAGCTTACTCCAAATGGCATTATTGATAAACGTATGACGTATGACGAATATATCAGCGATGAAAATATAAAAATGCTACGAGAAAAAATGTACCCAAAATTAACTAAGGCAAAGTAAAACTTAAAAACATTATATTTGCTTTCAATAAAAAGTGGAGGCGAGTAACCACAAAAAACAGGGCGACATCGAAAAGCCAGATGAGTAGAAAAACGTTAAATAAATATATACTGTGAAAAAATCATTACTACTTATCGCTTTATCTTTGTTTATGATTGGAGCACCAGAAATGGCAAATGCTCAAGCCGTTAAGGAAGGAACTATTTTAATAGATGCTTATTATGGTTACGGAAGTTTATACACTGCCGCTTTTAAAGCCGCATATGCAAATTCTGGTAGCCCTTCAGGTGTAAAAGTAACAGGATTAGGACCGCTTGGTGTGCGTGGCGAATATCTGGTGACTGATAAATTAGGCTTAGGTGGGGATATTGGATTTAATAGTACAAAAGTAACTCAAGATCAACTAAATTCAAGTAATAATGTTTACAGATACACCTTTTACACTCAAAAAATAGGTGTCATGGTTACATTTAATTATCACTTTATTACAAAAGACAATCTTGATTTTTATGGAGTATTTGGTGGAGGTTATGGATCAAGAACCTATACATTTACCTCAACAGAGCCAAATTATAGTGAACCTACAGTAAAAGGGCTTGTTCCGATTTCAGCAAAATTAGGTTTAGGTATACGTTATTTTTTCAATGATCAAGTTGGGTTTAATATGGGTATTGGGTTTGGACAAGGTGGTATACTTAATGGTGGCTTAACTATTAAAATATAATAGAATCGCAATAACACTTAAATTAATAGCAAAACAAACTGAAGAACCTTTATACTTAATAATTTTAATTCTTTCGCTTCTTCATAAAAAATGGTAAAATTGCACCCATAAAATTAATTAGATACGTTGCTTCTCGAAAAAATAAATATTGCTGAAAACCAAACAACTTTAATGAGTAAAATTAAAGACTATGCTCAGTTTATAAAATTACGATTGGCTTCTTTGGTCGTTTTTTCGGCTGTAATAGGTTTTGTTATTGGTTCTCGAACTGAATCTACAGAAGGTTTATCTTGGTCGAAAATGCTAATCCTTATTTTAGGAGGGTTTTTAGTTACATGCTCTTCAAATGGATTTAATCAAATTATTGAGCGTAATCTAGATAAATTAATGAACCGCACAAAAACTCGCCCACTTCCACAAGAACGTATGGGTATTAATGAGTCTTTGGTTCTTGCTTCTTTAATGGGTATATCAGGTGTTTTACTGCTTTGGCTTTACATGAACCCGATGAGTGGTATATTAAGCACGTTGGCTTTAATCTTATATACAGTGGTATATACCCCTTTAAAGCGCATTACTCCCTTTGCGGTATTTGTTGGGGCTTTCCCAGGCGCAATACCTCCATTATTGGGATTTGTGGCTAGCACGCAAGGGTTTGGGGAAATAAAAATTCAGGCCTGGATTTTATTTATTGTTCAATTTATGTGGCAATTCCCACACTTTTGGGCTATTGCATGGGTATTGGACGAAGATTATAAAAAGGCAGGATTTCGAATGCTTCCCTCTTTAGGAGGTAGAGACAAAAGCAGTGCTTTTCAAATTTTAATTTATACATTATTTTTATTACCAATTAGTTTAATGCCAATTGTATTTGGTATGTCTGGTATAGTTTCAGCAATTATCATTTCGATATGTGGCATATTTTTTTCTTTTCAAGCACATAAACTTTATAAAGAATGCACTATTGAGGCTGCTAGAAAACTAATGTTCGGTTCTTTTATCTATTTGCCTATTGTACAATTGGCAATAATGATAGGCAAGTAATAAACATAGTCGATTTTTAAAAAACAAGATCAAAATATAAAAATGAGAACAGTAGCAGTTTTGGAGGAAAAAAGAGAAATTAGGGAAAAGGTAGGAAAACCTTTATTATGGATATCTATGGTTAGTATGGCTATGATATTTGCCGGTTTAACAAGCGCTTATGTTGTTCGTCAGCAAAAAGGAGATTGGTTGCAATTTGATTTACCGCAACTATTTTATGTAAGTACTGCAATTATTATTTTTAGCAGTGTTACTATGAACTGGACTGTTTCAGCAGCTAAAAGAAGTGATTTTAAAAACGTTAAATTAGCAGCATCAATTACATTATTACTGGGCTTATCTTTTGTGATATGTCAATTTAAAGCCTGGGGGGTATTGGTTGAGCAAAAAATTTTTTTTACAGGAAAAGCAAGCAATGCTTCCGGTTCGTTCTTGTACATTTTAACAGGTTTACATTTATTGCATTTAGTTGGTGGAATTTTTTCATTAATCGTGGTTTGGGTAAAATCTATGGCACATAAATACAATTCCGGTAATCTTTTTGGAATAAGGCTTTGTGCCCTTTTTTGGCATTTTTTAGATGTCCTGTGGATATATTTGTTTTTATTTTTATTATTTGTTCGTTAAAATTACAACGAAAATTTGCATATTAGTACCCGAAAATTTAGTTCATAACCCTCCTGCAAGAAGCGCAGGTTTTTAATTAGTAGAAAAGTATGTCAAGTCACTCAGTATCAGAAACAGATTCAGAATCACCATGGAGTGGTGGTAAATCTCCATTTGGCGTTAGTTACGGAAAAATATTTATGTGGTTTTTCCTTGTATCTGATGCTTTAACTTTCTCAGGATTGTTATGTGCATATGGTTTTATGCGCCACAAACATCCTGAAGTATGGCCTAATCCAGGTGACGTGTTTACACACTTCCCTTTTTATCATGGTCATATTCCATTAGCCTATGTGGGTTTAATGACACTTATTCTTATCATGAGTTCGGTAACGATGGTACTTGCCGTAGAAGCAGGGCATCGTAACGATAGAAAAAATGTAACCAAATGGATGTTGTTCACTATTATTGGCGGCGCTATGTTTGTTGGTTCTCAAGCTTGGGAGTGGTACCACTTTATTGAAGGTACGGAACATGGAGCCTTGCGAAGTGTTTTTATTGATGGGCAATGGACTCAGCAAATTGTACATGGTGCTAACATGACCGTAAATGAATACGGCTTGCCTGTATTTGCCAACTTCTTTTTCTTTATTACAGGTTTTCACGGATTCCATGTATTTAGTGGTGTTATTATTAATATTATCATATTTATTAATGTATTGAAAGGGACTTACGAAAAACGTGGTCATTACGAAATGATTGAAAAAGTTGGTTTGTATTGGCATTTTGTGGATTTAGTTTGGGTGTTTGTATTTACATTCTTCTATTTGTTATAATAATACAATCGGTTAAAAACTTAAAAATTAGAAAATTTAAAATTTATATAGTATGTCAGAATTTCACGATGATTACCCACAGTATGAGTTCATGGCTCATCACAGCGAAGAAGAAGGAAAAGTAAAACGCAAAAAACTTTGGAATGTTTTTTGGATTATGCTTAGCATTACCATTATCGAATTAATTATTGGTTCATATGCTAAAAAGCTTGGACTTTTAAATGAGGACAGAACATCTTCGGTTACATTAAAAATCATTTTTATTGGCTTAACGCTTTTAAAAGCAGGCTACATTGTAATTAGCTTTATGCATTTAGGCGACGAGAAAAAATCCTTAAAATATGCCATTCTTGCGCCATACATCATCTTTATACTTTATTTGGTTTACTTAGTTATTGCTGAAGCAAATTATTGTAAAATAAATAAGGAAAAAATGGATGAGCTTATCGTGAAGCAGAAAATTGATTTGAATGAGGCAGCTAAAAATCCTCACCATGAGGCTGCTGAGGAAGTCAAACAAGAGCATAAAGAGTAATCAAAAAAATAATATTAAATATGGCTTCGCAACTCGCGAAGCCATATTTGTTTGTAATTTTGCATCAACAATTTTAATTTAATATCCGGTGCCAAAAAAATTATTAATTCTACTTTTTCTTTTAACATTCCCTTCGGTTCTATACGTTATACTGTCTTCTGGCAAAACACTTTTTACACCTTTAAAATATATAGGAGAAAAAGAGTTGGCTCCAAATGGGAAAGACACCATTTATCATAGTATTCCATCATTCAAATTTGCAAATCAAGATGGAGACACCATTACAGAAAAAAATTACGAAGGGAAAATTTATGTTGCAGATTATTTTTTTACAACCTGTAAAAGTATATGTCCAAAAATGGCAACAGAATTGTTGCGTGTGCAAGAAAAATTTGCCTATACAAATGGATTGGTTAAAATACTTTCCCACACAGTAAATCCCGAAAACGATTCCATACCTGTATTAAAAGCTTATTCACAGATGGTTCATGCCGATACAAAGATGTGGAATTTTGTAACAGGCGATAAAAAGCAATTGTATGATATTGCACGCGAAGGCTACTTGGTTAATGCAATGAAAGGTGATGGAGGAGCGGACGACTTTATACACAGCGAGCTATTTGTTCTTGTTGATAAAGAAAAGCATATCCGAGGAATTTATGATGGTACAAATATTAAAGAGGTTAATAATTTATTGGAAGACATTAAACTATTGATTGTAGAATACTTTATGAAAGAAGGCAAGGATAAAAAAAACCAACGATAACTTTAATTTTCTTTGATAAATTTTTAAATTTATAATTTTTACTATGAATGATAAACTAGCTTTTAGAATTGTAATGACTTTGTCGGTAGTTGTATTTGTTGCGGTAGTAATACTTAACAAAAAAATATTGCCTGTTCCAGAAATTATTCCTGATTTTGTTTATAAATTACCTAAACTAAACGCACTTTTGAATGGCACATGTAGCATTTTGTTATTACTGTCATTATATATGATTAGACAAAAAAATATTGTGGCACATAAAAAATTAAACATTATTACTTTTTGTCTATCAGCAGTTTTTTTGTTATCCTATATTACTTATCATTGGATGGCACAAGAAACTTCTTTTCCTGCCAATAACCCATTGCAAATACCTTATTTGGCAATACTTATAAGTCATATTATTTTAGCCGCCGTAGTATTACCAATGATTTTATTGTCATTCTATTATGGATTAAAAATACAGGAACCAAACGGAACTTTATATGTTCAAAAACACAAAAAAATAGTTCGGTGGAGTTATCCAATTTGGTTGTATGTAACCATTACAGGTGTTATTGTATATGTTATGATTTCGCCATATTATTCGTTTAATTAACAAATGTTGTTTGATGAAAAACAATAGAACACTATCTTTTTTACTATTAATTATATTTTTGATAGTGGGCAATCTACCATTATTAGCGCAATGTGCTATGTGTAAAACATCCGCCGAAAGCGATCTTCAGAATGGTGGCTCTATAGCTACGGGACTCAACACTGGCATATTATATTTAATGACAATACCATATTTGATTTTAATGATAGGAGGATATTTATTTTTTAAAAAGCCTATCGATGAAAAAATAAAAGTCTGGAAAAATAAAAATTTCCCATCTAAATCAACCAACTAAATTCAAGTCTAAGTAACTAATTCCAATCTTTTTTTAATTCTCTCCTACTTAAATTGGTTATCCCCAAAAACAACTTTAATTTTAGAATAACAAAGAGAGAAGCTGTTTTCATAATTACTAAATAGCTCCAATTACAAACAAATTAATGCGTTTTTAATGTTTGAATTCGACTAAATATTTGTATAATTGTAGTTATAATTTTAAAAAATAAAAAATGAGCAAAGTTGCTTTAATAACAGGTGTAACAGGTCAAGACGGGGCTTATCTTGCTGAATTATTATTGAGTAAAGGCTATACCGTGCATGGATTAAAACGTAGAAGCTCTATGTTTAATACAGGTCGTATAGATCACTTGTACAAAGATCAACATGAAAAACAGGTAAAATTCTTTTTACATTATGGTGATTTAACAGATTCTACAAATTTAATTCGCATTATTCAAGAAACTCAACCTGACGAAATTTATAATCTTGCAGCACAATCGCATGTTAAAGTATCTTTCGACTCCCCTGAATACACAGCTAATGCAGATGCAATAGGAACATTACGTATTTTAGAAGCTATCAGAATATTAAAGCTAGAAAAGAAAACACGTTTTTACCAAGCTTCTACATCTGAAATGTATGGATACGTTCAGGAAATTCCTCAAAAAGAAACTACTCCATTTTACCCTCGCTCTCCTTATGGTGTTGCCAAGGTTTACGGCTTTTGGATTACTAAAAACTATCGTGAAGCCTATGGTATGTATGCTTGTAATGGTATTTTATTTAATCACGAAAGCCCGTTACGTGGAGAGACATTTGTAACGCGTAAAATTACACGTGCGGTTTCAAAAATTCATTTAAAGATGCAAGAAAAATTATTTCTTGGGAATTTAGATGCAGAGCGCGATTGGGGCCATGCAAAGGATTATGTAGAAGGAATGTGGTTGATGATGCAACAAAACGAAGGCGATGATTTTGTGCTTGCTACAGGTGTAAAAATTACTGTTCGTAAATTTGTTGAATTAGCTTTTGCGGAAGTTGGAGTTACAATTAGATGGGAAGGCAAAGGGGTTGATGAAAAGGGTTATAATAGCAGTACTGGAGCATTGGTTGTAGAGGTAGACCCTCGTTACTTCCGTCCTACAGAAGTAGAATTATTGATTGGAGATGCAACCAAAGCTAAAAACAAATTAGGTTGGGTGCCAAAATATACACTTGAACAATTGGTTAGTGAAATGGTTGCAGCCGATGTTAAACTTTTTGAAAGAGACAAATACCTTTTAGATGGTGGACACGATGTGATGAATTTTCACGAATAATAAAACACTATGAATTTAGATTCGAAGATTTATATTGCTGGTCACCGCGGCATGGTGGGTTCCGCAATAATCAGACGATTACAAAAAGGTGGTTTTACAAATATTGTAACACGAACATCTAAAGAATTAGATTTAAGAAATCAGCAAGCAGTTGCTGATTTCTTTGCTAATGAAAAGCCCGATTATGTTTTTTTAGCAGCTGCTAAAGTAGGAGGTATTGTGGCAAATAATACCTATCGCGCTGATTTTATTTATGATAATTTAATGATTCAAAGTAACATTATTCACCAATCGTTTTTGAATAATGTACAAAAACTAATGTTCCTTGGTTCATCGTGTATTTACCCTAAAATGGCGCCTCAGCCATTAAAAGAAGAATATCTTTTAACAGGATTATTGGAGCAAACAAACGAACCTTATGCCATTGCGAAAATTGCCGGCATTAAAATGTGTGATGCATACAGAAGCCAGTATGGTTGTAATTTTATTTCGGTAATGCCCACTAATTTGTATGGCCCTAATGATAATTATGATTTAAACAATTCGCATGTTTTACCAGCATTGATCCGTAAATTTCATTCAGCGAAAATGAAAAAATTACCTTCTGTGGAAATATGGGGAACAGGTTCGCCAATGCGCGAATTTTTGCATGCCGATGATTTAGCCGATGCTTGTTTTTACCTAATGCAAAACTACAACGAACCAGGATTAATTAATATAGGTGTGGGACATGATATTAGTATTAAAGATTTAGCATTATTGGTTAAAAAAATCGTAGGCTTTGAAGGCGAATTAAAATTTGACACAACAAAACCAGACGGAACACCTCGAAAATTAATGGATGTAAGCAAACTTCATTCATTGGGATGGCAACATAAAATTGATTTTGAAACAGGTATAAGCGCAGTTTATGCCGATGTAAGAGAAGAACTATCTAATCTTTTAGCAGCCGAATCAAATTAAATAACATTAGATTTCTTTTGTTATTGCATTTTATAATTTATTAATAATATGAAACATTTTTTTTACGTATTATTTTTTATTCTCCCTTCTGTTTTATTTTCTCAGCAAAGCAACTCCTTGTTGAATAGAGAGTGGAGCTTAAACTTTGAGAAAGAAAAAAACATAATAGATTCAGATTCAACTAAGCAAAATAGTGTTACCGACCATTCTTGTTTTAAACCCTTTATCACAGGGGCAATTCACATTGATAAAAATAATCCAACTAGAAAAGCAACATCTGTTTGGAAAAGAAAAATTCACCAAGAAAATTTATTCATTGTAAATGATTCCGCTGATAATTTTTATTTAACAATAGATCCCTTATTTAATTTAGAAGCTGGTAAAGATTTTGCAGATTTAAGCGGTGAAAAGTTATATAAAAACACCAGAGGTTTTTTAGTACGTGGCGATATTGGTAAAAAGTTTTCATTTGAATCTTCCTTTTATGAAAACCAAGCTACCTATGCAAAGTATATTGACGAATACATAGCAGGTACAAATACATTATTTTCTCAAACAAGCAATAATGAGTATTATGTTATTCCTGGGCAAGGTCGATCAAAATTATTTAGAAAAAACGGGTACGATTATGCAATGACCTCGGGATATATTTCATACTCACCAAATAAATATTTTAATTTTCAAGCTGGTCATGGCAAACACTTTGTTGGCGATGGTTATCGCTCTTTATTATTATCAGACAATGCTTTTAACTATCCTTATGCACGCATAACAACTACTTATAAAAATATTCAGTATACAAATTTATACACTTCATTTATGAACCTTACTGATGGCGGGGCCAAAACGCCACTAAATACGGAACACCTGTTTCAGAAAAAAATAGGCAGCTTTCAATTATTGAGTTTCAACTTTGTAAAACGAATTCAGTTAGGTTTATTTCAAGGAATGATTTGGGAAGCAAGCGATTCTGCAAACCGAGAGCATGTTAATTTTAATACGTTTGATCCAGTAATAGGAGTAAACACTTTAAACTATGGTATGCATAATAAAAAGAATCTATTGCTTGGAACAACATTAAAAATTAAACTTACTAATTCTATTTCCTTATATGGGCAATATATGTTAGATGATACCTACTCTAAAGACTTAGGTGATGTAAGAAAAAAATATGGTTATCAAGCAGGATTAAAATATTTTGATTTGTTTACTGTAAAAGATTTGCACTTACAAGTAGAATATAATAGTGTTCGGCCTTACGCATATTCAGCTACAAATCCTCAGCAAAACTACTCTCATTATAACCAAGCATTAGCTCACCCATTGGGATCAAATTTTAAAGAATTAGTTGGTATGTTAAACTACCGAATCAAAGATTTTTTTGTTGAAGTGAAATTAAATTATGCTGTAAAAGGGAATGATAGCAGCTCATTAAGTTATGGAGGTAACATATTTAGATCCGATAATACATTTGCCATCAATCAAAATACTAGTAATATTTCAACAACACAAGGTCTAAAAACTACATTAATGTATCAAGATATTCACATTGGCTATTTAGTTAATGCATCCACTAATTTTAATATTGTGTTAGGCATTTCAAATAGAATTTTACAAACAGATAAAACAACAAGTAAAACACAATTTATTTATTTTGGAATTAGAACATCCTTGGCAAACTTTTATTATGATTTTTAGTACGCCTTATTTTTTGCAAAAACAAATACACTAAATGATTAAAAAACAAAACAAGCTCCATTTTTTTGCTTTATTATTAATGGTAATATCAACTTTTTTGTTTGTTAATACTGTTAATTCGCAACAATTAAATTACACGCTTAATCGCGATTATTTATGGGGAGTTGATAGTTATTACAATAGCAAAGAGCAATCTTTTCAGACTTTTGTAAAACCTTATCGATTTGCGGATATAAATCAAATGCAAGATTCTACCCTATCTTTCTATCGCTTACTCTCTAAAAAAAAGTCAGAAAAACAGGAAAAAGAGAAACCTAATTTAGTAGAAATACAACCACTTTTAGTGGAGCAAATAGGTTATCAAGCAAATTTACAATCGAATTTTACCAATGATGTGGCAATTGGCGGAAAACTAGTTTATACTTACGGAAATAAGTTTGCACTAAATTTTAAAGCACTTACAGGTAAAGCAACGTACACCGGTTATACCGATTCCGTAATTAGCCAAACTTTTGTAGTGCCTGGCATTGGTTATGCTTATCGATCAAATAAGGATTCGTTAAATCCACAATATACGTATCAATACTATTCGGGTTATTTAAGTTATTCGCCAAATAAAATTTTCAACATTCAAGTTGGGCAGGATAAACAATTTTGGGGTGAGGGTTATCGTTCCTTATTTTTATCGGATGTGGCTGCACCATATCCGTATATGAAAATTACTACAAACATTTGGCATTTATCCTATGTAAATTTGTACACTATATTAAAAGATGCTACTAATCGTTCGGGCTTTAAAAAAGACTGGTTAAATAAATATGCAACATTTCATTATTTAGGTTGGAATGCGACTAAAAGAATAACCATTGGCTTTTTTGAATCAATTGTGTGGCAAGGAACCGATAGCAATAGATACAGAGGTTATGATATAAATTATTTAAATCCTGTTATATTTTTCCGACCAACCGAATACTCGTTGGGCTCGAGCGACAATGCGAATATTGGATTCTGTTTTAAACTAAAAATGTTTAAAAAACAACAATTGTATGGCCAGCTTTTGCTTGACGAATTTGTATTAAAAAATGTTGTTTCTCGAAATGGTTGGTGGGCTAATAAACAAGCCTATCAAGCAGGATTTAAGAGTTTTGATTTGTTCAAAATAAAACGACTTAATTTTCAAACCGAATTTAATTATGTTCGACCCTACACCTATTCACACGGAAGCGTTCAACAAAATTACGCTCATTTTAATGAGCCCCTTGCCCACCCGCTCGGTGCAAACTTTCTGGAGTCAGCTTCATTCTTAAATTATCGCTACAAGCGTTTGTTTGTAGAAGCAAAATGTGTTTATGCAATGTATGGTGCCGACAGTGCAGGAAAGGATTATGGAAAAAATATTTTTATTTCTTATGTAAACCATAATACAGAATATGGTAATGCGATGGCACAAGGAGTTAAAACAACATTAATAACAGCTTCATTGCGCGCAGCATACATTTTAGATACAGATATGAATTTAAAAATCGAACTGGGTGTATCCGAAAGAATAGAGCATACCGCAACAATTACAAAACAAATTCCATATGTATTTTTCGGTATTCGTGCTGATTTATGTAATTTATATACTGATTATTAGCGAAGTTGAATTAAATTTTTACTGCATTAGAAATTCGCAATGCACTTATTTTAATCAGGAAAATTAAATTTCTTCATACAATTTAAGATAGGCTTTTGCAGCATTTTTCCAAGAAAATTGCTGAGCCCATTCAACCGAGCGCTTCGATTTTTCAGAAGTAAAATCATTCATTCCTTTTTCGAAAACATCAATCATGCTTTGTGGTTCAAATGTTTTCCAATAATATGCTTCTGCCCCTCCAACCTCTGGTAAGCTTGACAAATAGGATAAAAAAACGGGTTTTCCCATGCTCATTGCTTCTACTACTGGCAAACCAAACCCCTCCGATAAAGAAGGGAAAACAAAAGCAGAACAATTTTTATATAACCAATATTTCGAAGCGTCGTCGATAATGCCAGGCAAATGCAATTGCGCATCAACACCCATTTTTTTTGCAGCACTAATTAATTGTTGAGCATAACTTGAATTACTATTACCTGCTATTACCAAGTGTAACTGTTTATTATTTCGAAGCAAGGGTAATAAAGTATGAAAATTTTTCTTTTCGGAAATTATTCCAATTGAAAAAATAAAATTAGAAAAAGTAATGAAATCAGGACGAATAGCATTTTCAATCGTTTTGAGCGAATTACCATTGTAAATTACATGAACAGGTTTGTTATATAGTTCCAAATTTTCGCGAACAATTAATTCTGTAAACTTTGAAATTACAGTAATAACATCCGCTTTTTTTACCCTTTTCTGTAACGCTGCTAATTCACGTTTTTGTTTTGAACCTTTGTACTTTTCTAAAAAATTTAAATCGTGAATCGTTAAAATAAGTTTAGTGTTTTTATTCGTTGGCAAATAATTCGAATCTTGTTGTAAGCAGTGCCAAACGTCATAAATTTTACTACTAACTGGAAATAATTTATGAATAGCAAAATGTTTTACATAATTAAAATGTTCTCCAAATACATTTTTTTGAAGAGCTGGTAAATAAAAATCAAGTTCTAAATGTTGTGGATTTATTTGTTGAAACTCTTCACCAAGATTTTGGCAAAATTGACCTAGACCACTATTGGGATTTTTCAATTTTTCCATCTCTATTAAAATACGCTTCATGCCTTAAATTTTATATCATTAAATAACAAAAGTAAGAATTCAAATTTCGTTTTACTAAACAGAAAATTGTTTTTTTGAATTATATTTGTAAAGCGATGTCAACTACAAAAATGCTCATACAACAATTACAACAAGGCGAAAAAAAAGCGCTTGCACGTTGCATTACCATTGTTGAAAATGAATTAGAAGGGTATGAAGAGATTTTGACTTCTTTAAAATACAATCAACATATTCCGGTTATAGGTATTACAGGACCTCCTGGTGCAGGCAAAAGCACAATCATTAACGCTACCATTAAAAAACTGACGGATGATAACAAATCGGTAGGAATAATTGCTATCGACCCAACATCACCATTTAATTACGGTTCGTTACTTGGCGATAGATTAAGAATGGTAGAACATTTTACAAACGAAAATGTATTCATCCGATCTATAGCTACCAGAGGATCGTTGGGAGGCTTATCCATAAAAACGATTGAAATAGTGGATGTGATGCGAGCTTTTGATTTTGATTACATCATTGTTGAAACAGTTGGTGTAGGACAAAGCGAAGTAGAAATTGTTGGCTTAGCAGATACAACCATTTTGGTTTTAGTTCCTGAATCAGGAGATGATGTACAAGCAATAAAATCAGGTGTGATGGAGATAGCAGACGTTTTTGTAATAAATAAATCGGATAGAGATGGGGCGAACACCTTCATAAAAAATATTATCCAGCTAGTTCATTCAAAACCTGCAAACAACTGGAACATTCCTGTAATTAAAGCTATTGCGATAAAAAATGAAGGCATAGATGAATTAATTGAAGCAATCAATAAACATCAAACTGTTGGCGCAAACTCAAAACGGCCCTATTTATTGGCAGAAAAAGCGTTCCGATTAATTCAAAATAAAAAAATGAAAAACATTTCAAAAAAGGAATTACATCAACAAATTGAAATTGAATTGAAGAAAAAAGATTTTAATTTATATGCTTTTGTAAATTGTTTTTTAAAATAAAACTGGAAGGTGTCCTAAATATTAATCCTTAAATACTTTTAAAAATTCTTCTTTATAACTAGCCGAAATATCTACTTCGGAATCATCAACCAAAATAACAAATCCCCCATTACTTTTTTGATACGATTTTATGAACCGAACATTTATAATATGAGATTTATGAACGCGTAAAAATGGAAAAGAAAGTATCTCAGAAAAATGTTTTAAAAAGCGACAGATCATTTTTTTTTGTCCATTTTTTAAATAAACGTCCGTAAAATTTCCATTGCCTTGTAACCTAATAATATCTTCAGCCATAACAACCTCAAAACCTTCAAGTGTTGGTAGAATTATTTGCTGCTTTTCTGTTTTTTTTTCTTTATAATTCTCTATAATAATTTTGTTGCGATTAAATAATTCGTTTTTATGTAACTGCTGATGAACTTTAGTTACAGCAATAATTAACTCCTCAATACTTATTGGTTTTAAAAGATAATAGGCAGCGCTAGTGTTTAATGCCTTTAACGAATATTCCGAAAAGGCAGTAACAAATATGGTTTCAAAATATAAATCCTGACATGCTTCCAAAACATCAAAAGCGTTACCAAAAGGCATTTCAACATCAAGAAAAACAAGTTGTGGTTTTAGTTCATGTAACAATGGTATTGCTTCCTTACTATTTTTAGCTTCTCCAATAATTTCAACTTGCGGACAATATTTTTTTATGTAATTTTTTAAAGCTTCTCTAGCTGCCGTTTCATCTTCAACAATTACACTTCGTATTTTTTCTAATTGTATCATATCTTATATATTACCGGAAATAAAATTTTAATAATGGTACCCTGTTTCCCTTCTTCGGTTTTTTCTAAAATAGTTAGTTGTATATTTTTATTATATAACTCATTAAGTAATTTTATTCGTTCGATTGTATTATTTAAGCCACGCGAAAGGTGTGATTTTTGATTCAAGGTCTTTAATTCTTTGCTCTTTGTTAATCCAATGCCATCATCGTTAATTTCAATATAAATAGCTTTCTCTTTTAATATAAACTTAATCTCCAATTTTCCTTTTTCTTCTTTATAACGCAATCCATGCCAAATTGCATTTTCTAATTGTGGCTGAATAATCATATTCGGAACTAGCGTTGTTTCAATGTCTATTTTATCGTCCACACTGATAGTATAATCAAATTTTTCCTTAAATCGTAAATGCTCCAAGTCGAGGTACTTTTTTATCAGTTCAATTTCATTATTCAACGAAATAAAATCTTTATTCGAATTTTCCATAATTCTTCGCATTAAATTAGAATATGAACTAAGGTATTTATTCGCTTCAAGTTCATTGTTTTCGCCAATAAATTGGTTAATACTATTCAAACTGTTAAATATAAAATGGGGATTCATTTCTCTTCTTAACGATTGCAAAGCGATTTTTTTATTTTTGTGTTTTACCGAATAAACTGATTTTATCAAAACCAATAAAAATGTAATTACTAAAATTATTGCAGCTAGCAGTAGGTAATTAAATGTATTTTTCTTTTCAATTAATTCATCTTGTAACGCCTTTTCTTTCTCCAGTTGGTTGATGCGCTCTTCGGTAGTTGCAAGCAATTTAGAATCCATTAACGAACTATCTGATTTTATTAATCGTTCTAGATTATTAAAAAAATCATTGTATAATTGAATAGTTTTAGCAGTGTTATGGCTATTTTGAAAATACTTAATTAACGCTTCTAAACTTTTTTTGGCCCCAATAGTATTATGATTTTGCAATGCCGTATTATAACTCTCCTGCAATAATAAAAGGGCTTTCGTATTATTGTTTTTTGAAAAATAAATTTTTGCTAGCGATTGTTTTTGAATTATTTCAGTAGTTACATCATTCGATTTTTTAGCATCCGATATAATTTGATTTTTTATTTCTACTGCCTTTTCCGAATTATTAGTTTTTAAATAGAGATTCGATAATTCATCTTTTATTTTTAGTTGTTCCGGCGAATTTTTTTCGGTAAAATTTAATGCTTCCTCATAATTAGCCAAAGCATCATCGGTATTGTTTTGTTTAATATTTGATTTTGCTTGTTGAACGTATGCATCTACAACTTCTTCCTTATCACCTTTATCTTTTAAAATTTTAATATTAGAAATGGAATAGCTATTTTGAATAGCTGGATATGCTGAATTAATTAACCGATTTGCATCATTCGAATTAATAGCATTTTTTGAATCGTCTTGTGTTTCATTTTTTGCGGCTTCGTAGTTTTTTATAGCATCGCTAGTTTTACCTTGCGTTTCTTGAGCTTTAGCAATACTTCTACTCACACGCGCTTTATCCTCTTTTAGCTTGAGTTTTGTATATATCAACAATGCCTTTTGATAATACGCTTCTGCTTTAACTGGGTTGTTTTGCTGTAAATATGTTGATGCTAATTCTTCATAGTTTTTGGCAACATGTATTTCATCTCCTTGTCTATAGGAATTTTCTATTTTTTTTGAAATAAAATTAATTTTTTTATCGGAAGAAGAACTTTCATAACCAATAGAATCCTGTCCTACTAACGATTTAGTAAAAAATAAAAAGAAAAGAAGCAATCTAAAATAAAAAGAATGTTTAAAGGTGTGCATCTCAATTATACCAATTTGTTACTTGTGTAAAGTAAATTAAAAATAGAGAA
>CANCPZ010000004.1 GCA_947380175.1 Bacteroidota bacterium
TCTGTTAAACCAAAGCATCCCATCATATCGCCAGCAGCTAATTTAGGAAGGTATTTCATTTTTTGTTCTTCGGTACCATAGGCATAAATAGGGTACATTACCAAGGAACTTTGAACAGATGCAGTTGAACGCAAACCACTATCGCCACGCTCTAACTCTTGCATAATTAATCCGTACGAAATTTGATCTAATCCTGCACCACCATATTTTGTTGGTATATACGGACCAAAAGCACCAACTTCGGCTAAACCTTTAATCCATTGTTTTGGAAATACGCATGTTTGACAAGCTTCTTCCACAATAGGAGTTACTTCTTTTTTAACCCACGCACGGGCTGTTTCACGAATTAATTTGTGTTCGTCAGTTAATAACTCATCCATCAAATAATAATCGTGAGCTTCAAATCTATCTGTTGCCATTGTTTATTTTTAAAAATTTGTGAAACAAAAGTAATCAAATTAAAAAACTAGGTAAATTTTAATGAAATTAATTTTAAATTCAAATCAAGTAAGTAGGTTAAAATCTAATAAATAAACTTGTTTTAGTACCAATATTAGTTGTGTTGTAACGTTTACAAATAGTGAATTGTTGAAAACGTTTGTTAAAAAGTTTGTAATCGCACAAAACGTAGCTTACCTTTAGAACACTAAATTTATAAAAAAATTATTTTTCTTGATTTTGAAAACGATAAAAAAAATAACTCGTATTTATTTTAAATTGTGCTTACTTACATTATTTCAAGTGGCTAACATATGTGCGTTTTCGCAATCCGACTTTAGTAAAGTATCTGTTATCGAAAAATACGTTGTCGGTTATAATGAAATTTCCAGAATGAAATTTATCAACGACTCAATGCTTTATGCTGAAGGTTGGCATACACTTCCTCAACCAAAATTTTGGCAACAAGTAATGACTTTACCACCTGATTCGGCTATTGTTAATTTAGCATCTAGCCGTCAAATGTTTGCGCGTATTTCTGTTAAACAATGGAATTCATTAAGTGAAGTAGAGCACACCTTATATAAGGATAGCATCCGTAAGGCCAATAATATCACCGATAGCGCAACCGTATTTATTACGGCCGGCAAAAAAGATTTTTATGAATTTAAAAAAGTAATGCCAACCATCAATAAATCAATTACGGTATTTAAGCAAAATGGTGTTGATCCTTGGTACGCTCAAGCAATATTATTAATTGAAAGTCCGGGCAAAACAAGCACAAAATCTGGAGTTGGAGCAAATGGTCCTTTTCAATTAATGAAAGATGTTGCCCGTCACGAAGGATTGATTGTAAATAAAAAAGTGGATGAACGCACAGATATTGAAAGATCGGCTTACGGCGCTTCGCGCTTAATTAAAACCATTTGTGTTCCTTATGTTCGTAAAATGCTAGACAGTGCGCATTTACAATACAATGAAACAGATTTATGGTTTCGATTGTTGGTATTACATTCGTATCATGCAGGTGCGGGCAATGTAGCAGGTGTTATTCGTAAAATAAATCCATGCGACGGTGGAATGCCTTTAATTCAAGAGGTTTGGAGAACAACGTACCATGGTTTTCAAAATGCATCCCAAAATTATTCTCAATTGGCATTGGCAGCGTTTTGTAATTTCGACCAGATGGTAATGCAACAAAACGATTCCGTTTTTTTAATTGAAGGCGATAAAATGTTAAATGCATATTCAATCTGCAAATGCGCACCTTACGATAAATGTAGCTATTTAGGAAATTGCATTTCAAAATATGAAAACGATTTAGTAGATGGAACAATCCCTTTCGATTATTTTTTTACAAAAATTAAAGTTGTTGAAGCTGAATTAGGTGGTTTATCGCCATTAAAATACACGTTTAATGACGAACGTTATAATAACATTGGTTTTCAATTGTTGAAAGCAAAAAAAATGGAAGAAGCATATAAAGTTTTTAAATTAAACGAAACTAAATACCCAGATTCGTGGACTGTTTATCATGGTTTGGGTGAAACCTACCGTTTAATGGGGCAAAAAGATTTAGCGCTATTGAATTACAAAAAATCGCTTAAGCTAAACCCTAATAATGAAGGCAGTTTACGTGGAATCACTCGCCTTTCATCTAAATAATTTCCAATCTCCAAATACATTTTTTCGTAAATTAGCATTTCGCAAAAACATTAAATTTACTTGCGGATTTAAATTGCTGTGATACACAAAGAAGACATAGATAAAATATTTGAAACAGCTCGTGTTGAGGATGTTGTTGCTGATTATGTTTCACTTAAAAAACGTGGTGCAAACTTAATTGGCTGTTGTCCTTTTCATAATGAAAAAACGCCATCATTTTATGTATCACCAGCAAAAGGTATATACAAATGTTTTGGCTGTGGAAAAGGTGGGCACGCAATCAACTTCATTATGGAGCATGATAGGCTGACCTATCCAGAAGCACTTCGATATCTTGCAAAAAAATACCACATTGAAATTACCGAAGAGGAACAAACCGCTGAGCAAGTTCAATTTCAAAATGATCGTGAAAGTTTATTAGTTGTTTCGTCGTTTGCACAAAAACATTTTTCTGAAAATTTATACAATACCGATGAAGGTAAATCTATAGGTTTGGGGTATTTCAGAGAGCGAGGATTAAGAGAAGATATTATTGAAAAATTTCACTTAGGATATTCGCTAAATCAGCGTAACGCCTTTACAGACATCGCCCTTGCTACCGGATACAAAATGGAGTATCTAGTAAAATCAGGGTTAACAATTGAATATAAAAATGAATCGGAAAGAGATATAGATGATGTTGACGAAGAAAAAAAAACATCGCAATTAAAACACGTTGACCGTTTTTTTGGACGCGTTATGTTTCCAATTCAAAACCAAAGTGGAAGAGTAATTGCTTTTGGTGGCAGAACATTGCGAACGGATAAAAAAACTTCGAAATACGTTAATTCTCCCGAAACAGAAATTTACCACAAGAGCGATGTGTTGTATGGTTTATACCATTCGAAAGTTGCTATTCAAAAAGAAAAATTTTGTTTCCTTGTTGAAGGCTATATGGATGTAATTGCGATGCACCAAGCAGGGGTTGAAAATGTAGTTGCAAGTAGTGGAACAGCTTTAACAGCAGGGCAAATAAAATTAGTTCAGCGATTCACAAATGATATCATTATTTCGTATGATGGCGACCAGGCTGGTATTAATGCTGCTTTAAAGGGTATTGATTTGTTGCTAGAAGAAGGGATGAATGTTAAAGTCCTTCTTTTCCCTGATGGCGAAGACCCTGATTCTTATTCAAAAAAAGTTGGAACACAAGAACTAAAAGATTTTATAGTCAATAACGCTCAAAATTTTATTGACTATCAAGCACATATTCTTACTAAAGGTACCAAAAATGATCCCTTAAAGAAAGCTGAAGCAATTAAAAAAATTGTGTCGAGTATTGCGCTTATTCCAGATGCTATATACCGTTCGGTATATGTGAAGGAATGTAGCCGTATAATGGAAGTAGAAGAAGCTATTTTGTTGAGTGAGTTGAATAAAATACGAAGTAAAAATTTCAATGAAAAAGGAACCAAAAATATTGCTCAAAGTTTTTCTCCCGATAACCTCAATATCAATGAGGAGTTAATACAGGATGAAAAGAAAGCAAGTATAGAATCAACCGAACACCAAGAGCGTGATATCATTAGATTGCTAATGAATTATGGGAACAAAAAAGTTGCAATAGGCGGTGAAGATATAGATGCAGAAGGTAATTCAATATTAGTACATACGCTTGCTGAAGTGGTAATTCATGAACTGCAAAACGACAATATTACTTTTGACAACAAAATTTACGCACTTATATTCAATGAATTTGTAGTAAAAATTGAAGCAGATACAATTCCTGAATTCAACTACTTTTTAAATCACGAAAATTTGGACATCTGCTCACTAACTGTAGATTTAATTAGCAGCCCGTATTTACTTTCGAATTGGGAGAAACAAGGGATTTACCCTACGATGGAAGAAACGATTCTTAAAAAATCATTATACAATGCGGTATATGCGCTAAAGAGTCGAAAACTAGAAATAATGATTTACGACATTCAACGACAGTTAAAAGAAAACCCTCCCGAAGAAAAAATGATCCTACTTATGCAAACACAACATCAATTGCTCGAAGCAAAAAAAACATTTAATTCATTGTTAGGAAGGATTGTAGTCAAATGAAAAAAAATCTTAGCGACTCCAATTAATTGTTAATCCCATTTACATTTACCCAATAACTTCTGCTTGTGCTATTCAAAAATAAAAACCTTGCTTTACTTCATTTAATTGTATTCATTTGGGGATGGTCTCCAATATTAGGCAAATTAATTTCTGTACAAGCCTTTCAATTGGTTTGGTTTAGAATGGGTATAACAATTATTGCTGTTACAGCATATTTGATTTACGCAAAAATAAATTTACGAATCACGCGTAAAGATTTTTTAAAACTTACAGGAGTAGGTACCATTATTGCCTTTCACTGGTTTTGTTTTTACAATGCAATAAAAATTTCAAATGTTTCAATAACCTTAGTTGCGTTTGCAACAGGCACTTTATTTACTTCCATCATCGAACCCATTTTATTTAAACGTAAAATAATTCGCTATGAATTAATTTTTGGAATGGTAATTATTGGTGCCATTGCAATGATTTTTAAAGTAGAAACACGTTATGCGTGGGGTATATTTTTTGGTATTCTTGCAGCCTTTACATCTTCGTTGTTTACAGTGATGAATGGCTTGTTAGTGAGACGCATTTCGTCACCAGTAATAACTATTTACGAATTAAGTGGTGGCTTTTTAGCCTTATCAATCTACCTTTTTTTTAACGGAAATTTTAATTGCAATTTTTTTGCAATCAGCAATGCTGACTGGCTTTGGCTATCTTTATTTTCGATTGTTGGAACCGCATTTCCATTTATTGCCAGCGTTAATTTGATGAAAAAAATAAGTCCGTATACAATTACATTAACTGTTAATTTAGAAACCATATATGGAATTATAATAGCTTATTTTATTTGGCAAAAAGATGAAGCAATGACTCCTGGATTTTATCTTGGCACCTTAATTATTCTAGCAACCATCTTTGGGAATAGCATATTGAAGCAATATTTAAAGAAGCAATAAAAGCATGGTTTTATCTTTTAATATTAATCCACAAAATAGTTAAATTTGTAAATCTATTTAACTTCAACAATAGCAATGAGCACAATATACTGCAATAGTCTAACTCAATATTCAAGATATAAAACACGAATAGTATCAATTGGAGATGTTGCATTAGGAGGAAATAATCCTATTCGCATTCAGTCGATGACTACCACCGATACCATGAATACCATTGCTACGGTTGAGCAGAGTATTCGTATGATAGATGCCGGTTGCGAATATGTTCGTATTACCGCACCCAGTATAAATGAAGCGAGAAATTTAGAAAACATAAAAAAAGAATTACGAAATCGTGGCTACAACACACCACTGATTGCCGACATACATTTTACACCAAATGCTGCGGAATTTGCTGCTCGCATAGTTGAAAAAGTAAGAGTAAATCCTGGAAATTACGCTGATAAAAAAAAGTTCGAAACTATTGATTATACAAACAATTCGTATGATGTGGAGTTGGATCGTATTCGCGAACGTTTTACACCACTTGTAAAAATTTGTAAAGAGTACGGAACAGCTATGCGTATTGGAACGAATCATGGCTCATTGAGCGATCGCATATTATCTCGCTATGGTGATACCCCTCTTGGCATGGTAGAAAGCGCCTTAGAATTTTTACGTATCTGCGAAGACAACAATTATTATAATATTGTTCTATCCATGAAAGCGAGTAATACACAAGTAATGGTTCAAGCGTATCGGTTACTGATAAAAACAATGCAGGAAAACAATATGAATTACCCATTACATTTGGGTGTTACAGAAGCAGGAGAAGGAGAAGATGGACGCATTAAATCAGCTGTAGGTATTGGCGCATTGCTCGAAGATGGAATTGGTGATACTATCCGGGTTTCATTAACAGAAGATCCTGAATTTGAAATTCCTGTTGCAAAAAATTTAGTTGACAGATATGTAAATAGGGGTAATCATAAAGCTATTGCTGAAACAAAAAATAATTTACCATACTCACCTTACGATTATAAAAAGCGTGAATCATCTGAAATCTTAAATATTGGTGGACACAATGTACCTCGTGTAATTGCTGATTTTAGTGATAAACAAAAAATTACACCTGCCACTTTTTTTGCGGTCGGTTATAATTACTCTGTACCTTCCGATAAATGGAATTTAACCGATCAGGCATGTGATTATATTTTCGTTGGAAACAATGTAGTTAATTTTGAAATTCCTGGTACATTGGGATTGATATACAATTCAAACATTTGGAGTACTCTTAAAAATCATACAAGGTGTTTCCCTTTATTTAAATTCGATGACTTTTTAAAGTCAGAAAAAAAATCAACTGAATTAAATTTTGTTTCAATATCGGTTAATGATATTTTAGAACCTACCAATCATTCAATCATTCAATCATTCAATTCTAAAGTTGTATTAATTCTCGAAACATCGAATGAACATGGTATGGCAGAGCAACGTAGAATATTAGTTGAGCTGATGAATAACAATATTACCTTACCGGTAATTATCAAACGTAATTATTCGAATTTTTCTGAAGAAAAATTTCAACTGCAATCTGCAACAGATTTTGGTGCCTTATTTTTGGATGGATTTGGTGATGGAATTTGGATAAACCAAATAGCTTGCGCCTCACCTAAAAGTACTAATGCAACAGCATTTGGAATACTACAAGCTACACGTACCCGTATATCAAAAACAGAATATATTTCGTGTCCATCGTGTGGAAGAACTTTGTTCGACTTGCAACAAACAACAGCAAAAATTCGTAATCGTACCGATCATCTGAAAGGAATAAAAATTGGTATTATGGGCTGTATTGTTAATGGACCAGGCGAAATGGCTGATGCCGATTATGGTTACGTGGGTACAGGTGTCGGGAAAATTACATTGTATAAAGGACGCGAAGTGGTAGAACGCAATATAAATTCTGAAAAAGCAGTAGATGCCCTTATTGAATTAATTAAAAAATATGGCGATTGGGTAGAAAAGTAAAAGTGTATTTTTTTGTTTAAATTTGTTTAAACTTAAAAGCATACACATGAAAATAATTTACTCGCTAATTTCCATTTTTATAATTTCTATTACTTCATCTTTTACACAAGTATTACCTAATGCAGGTTTCGAAAATTGGACGCATAATGCTTTTCCGAGTTACGATGCTCCAGATGGATGGAATAATTTAAATCCTTCAACAACAATAATAGGTACCACCACCTGTTACAAGGCCACATCCTTAGGCGATTACCACAGTGGTTCATCCGCGATAAAATTAATTACAAAAACTGCGGCTGGACAAACAGCAAACGGCATTGCCACCACAGGGACCATTAATACCAGTGCGCAAACTATTGTTGGAGGAGTTGCATTTACAGGGAGTCGCCCCGATAGTATTGCCGGTTGGTATAAATACACATCAGTAACAGGCGATAATGGTTTTGTTGAATTACAATTATTAGGTACTGGTGGCGATGCCGATACAGTTGGTTATGTTCGATTTAAAACTCCTTCAACAACAATAGGCTCATATACTTATTTCAAAAAAGCGATTACTTATAGAAACGCAAACCCCATCGCAAAAACAATTTGGATTTTATCAGCTAGTGCAGATGCGATAACTCACTTTGTAGGTAGCACGCTTTTTATTGATGACTTACAATTGATCGTTAATCCTGCTACTACTGTTTTAGAATCCGTAAAACCCGAATTAACATTGGGGCCAAACCCTGCCACTGATCATTTAATAATTAAAAATAATGTATCTCAAAAAACAATTTTCACTTTGTATGATATTACCGGCAGAAAAATGATTGAACAAAAATTAGACAATGTAACAAGTGTAATTGATTTAATTTCATTACCACTTGGATTATACATCTATAGTATTGTTGACGAGACAAAAAAAGTAATTAAAACGGGCAAGATAGTTTTACAAAAATAAATTTAGATCTATTTTAAAGCTGTTCATATAACTATATTGTTTATTGAGCAGCTTTTTTGTTTTATAAAATTAAAGCTAATTTTTTTGATGAGATTATTTAAAAAAAACTCTATGATTAAACTATTTTTCACAGCCTTTTTTTTCGTTTTTATAAATACCTATTTGCAAGCTCAAAATTATGGCGTTTTAAAAGGCGTGGTAATGGATACTGGCAGTAAAGAAACAATAATAGGGGCAACTATTTACGACTCTAACGATATTACCAAAGGTGTTATTAGCGACGTAAATGGCAATTATGAATTACGATTAAGTTTAGGAAAACATAAAATAGTATGCTCTTATTTGAGTATGAAAGCGGATACGTTTTTTGTTTTTATTGATTCGATGAAAATAACTGAAAGCAATATTTTATTAAAACCATTGGCATTGGAGTTACAAACGATGGTGGTGGTTGCAGGAAAATACGAGCAAAAAATTGAAGATATTACTGTTTCGATGGAAGTATTAAAACCAGCATTGATTGAAAATAAAAATTCAGCAAATATAAAATCTGCTTTGGATCAAACACCAGGATTAAATATTTTAGATGGCGAACCACAAATACGCGGTGGTAGCGGATTTAGCTTTGGTGTTGGAAGCAGAGTGGCAATTCTTTTAGATGGACTACCAGTAATGGCAGGTGATGCAGGTCGCCCTGAATGGAATTTTATTCCTGTCGAAAACATTGAACAAGTTGAAATTATAAAAGGGGCATCCTCTGTAACCTACGGTTCATCGGCCTTAAGCGGAAGTATAAATATTCGTACTGCTTATGCAAAAGACAAACCAATTACAAAAGCAACGCTCTCATCAGGTATCTATGATTCACCTTCAATTGATAGCGCTAAATGGTGGAAAGGAATTGCAAACATGTCGAATTTTAGTTTTATGCATTCCCAAAAATTCGGGCAACTTGATTTTGTAATTGGAGGCATGGGAATTTACGATCATGGTTTTATTGGTCCGCCAACATATCACCCAAGCTTTGGGTCCCGAAATGATACTATCAGCGAATACGAAGTGGGAGAACGAACAGCACGTATCAATTTTAATTTACGTTATCGTCCTAAAAGTATACCCCAATTAAATTATGGTATTGGTGGAAACTTTATGAAATCAACAAATAACTTTTCACTAGTATGGGATAACGATAGCTCCGGAATATACCGCGCTTTCCCAAAAACAATGACCTTACAAAACCAATATATTTTATATGTCGACCCATTCATCAACTACTTTACCAAAGGGGGCTTAAAACACAGTTTACGTTCACGGTTTTTTTATACTAAAAATGAATTAACAAATAATCAATCAAACGAAACAAACGTGTCCTATAGCGAATATCAATTTACAAAAGCTCTTTCTATAATTGCAGGTCTAAACATAACAGGTGGTTTAGTAATGAATCAAACCTATTCGCATGCCGATTTGTATAACAATGGAGTATCGCCTAATAATCGTTTGCAAAATTATGCAGCCTACACACAGTTAGATAAAAAAATATGGAACATAATTAATGCATCACTTGGTTTTAGGGAAGAATATTTTAAAATGAATAATGAAAAAAATGTTTCAAAACCAATTTTCCGTTCAGGCTTAAATTTAAAATTAGCACAAGCAACTTTTTTACGATTCTCTTATGGGCAAGGTTATCGGTACCCAACAATTACTGAACGCTATATCAGAACAAGAACAGGTGGTTTGGATGTATTCTCAAATCCTATATTAAAACCCGAAACAAGCTGGAATACTGAATTAGGAATTAAACAAGGGTATAAAATAAATAATTTTATTGGCTTTATTGATGTTGCTGCATTTTGGCAAGAATATTCAAACACCATTGAATTTACCTACGGCTTTTGGGATAAACACAAAGACATATTTGGTGACGACAGTTTAGCAGCCGGTTTTAAATTCATAAATACAGGCGATACACGTGTTAGAGGTCTTGAAATATCGCTAGTTGGTGATGGAAAAATTGCAAAAGATTTATCCATAAGTTTTTTAGGAGGCTATACATACACTCTTCCTCAAGCCGTCCATCCAAACGAGGTGTTTGCAATTGATAGTACTCCACAAAAAATGACTTACATTTTTACAAGTACCGATACAACAAATAATATTTTAAAATATCGATTTAGGCATATCGCTAAAGCGGATTTACAGATTAAATATAATATCTTTTCAATCGGAGGAAGCTGGCATTATTATTCATTTATGGAAAACATTGATAAAACATTTTATCGTTTAGAAAACTTGCTTCATAGCGGAATTGAAAAATACAGAAATGAACATCGTACTGATTCGCATATATTTGATTTGCGCTTAGGGGTAGATGTATCGAAAAAACTAAAAGTAGCATTTGTGGTAAATAATCTTTTTAATAAAAGTTATTCGTTGCGCCCATTAAAAATAGAATCTCCACGTACATTTGCGATACAGCTATCTCTGAAATTGTAAATCAGAAACCTTTATTTAAAAACAAAAAAACTACCTTTTACATTTTTAAAAACTACTCTATGAAATTTAAATTTTTAAAAACAATAATGCTCGTGTTTATTCATACAAGCGCCTCCAATGCTCAGGCTCTTCAAACTGTTCCTAATGTTGAACTAAAAAAATACGCTGGTAAGTGGTATGAAATTGCATCTTATCCGCAAACTTTTCAAAAAGGCTGCCACTGCACTACTGCCGAATATACCTTTACTGAAAAAGGTTATGTTATTGTTGAAAATAGATGCAATAGAGATAGTATTAATGGAAAACAATCATACATTAAAGGAAAAGCTTTTGTTGAAAAAAATTCAGGTAATGCAAAATTAAAGGTTCAATTCTTTTGGCCTTTCAAAGGCAAATACTGGATAATTGATTTAGCTGATGATTATAGTTATGCTGTTGTGAGCCATCCTAACAAAAAATATTTATGGATTCTTTCAAGAACATCCCAAATGAATGATTCCAAGTATCAGGAAATTATTTTAAAGCTTAAACAAATAGGGTTTGATTTATCCAGAATTCAAATTACGAAACAACTATAGTTTTGGGTAAAAAATAAAAATGACAAAAGGCTTAATTCTATCTTTTTTATTACAAAAAAACAGGCTGAACAAGCGGCACAAACGCTTCCGAAATTTTAGCAATTCCACCACGAACATTGGTAATGTTTTTAAACCCATTTTTTTTCAGTAAGGATACTGCCATCATTGAACGATATCCTCCTGCGCAATGCACATAATAATGTTCGTTTTTATTTAATGTTGGCATTTGATTTTCTAAATTACCCAACGCTATAAGTTGAGCATTTTCAATTACACCATTATTCCATTCGCCTGGGTTACGAACATCAATTATCTTTTTAGTATCAATTGATTGCGCAAATTCATCAGCATTTATACTTGATGTTATTTCAATTTTTTTCTCAGCTTGTTTCCAAGCGGCCACTCCCCCCTTTAAAAAGCCTTTCACATTTTCGTAACCAATACGCGCTAATCTTAAAACAGCTTCTGTTTCTTTGCCTTCGTTTGTAATTAAAATCAGTGGTTTTTTTGCATCAAGTAAAGCTCCAACCCAAGGGGCGTATTGGCCATCTAGTCCAATATTTATAGCGTTCTCAATAGTTCCTGATTCGTATTCACCTGGTGTTCTGGTATCTAAAATCAGCACATCCAATTTTGACATCGCATCAAACTCTTCAACAGAGAGTGCTTTGGTGTTTTTAGTAAGCACATCATCAATGTTTTCATATCCTTGTTTATTTAACACAGCATCCATAAAAAAATATTTTGGAGGAGCGGTAAGACCTTCTGTTACTGATTTTACAAAATCTTGCTCCGACATTACTTGTAAAGCATAATTCATTTTTTTCTGGATTCCAATTGTAGAAAATGTTTCTTTTCCAATGTTCTTCCCACAAGCAGAACCAGCACCATGAGCTGGATATAAAATTACATCATCGGCTAAAACCTTTATTTTTTCATTTAATGATTTGTATAATAGCGCAGCCAAATCTTCCCGAGTTAAATTACTTTTTATAGCTAAATCTGGGCGACCAACATCACCAACAAATAAAGTATCACCACTAAAAAGCGCATGCTCTTTTCCTGACTCATTAATTAATAAATAACAAGAAGATTCCATTGTATGACCTGGTGTATGTAAAACCTTTAACCTGATATCCCCAATTTTAAATTCTTCATCATCATGTGCAGTAAGACTCTCAAAACCTGTTTCAGCAGTAGGTCCAAAAACAATTAAAGCTCCTGTTTTTTTTGCTAAATCAACATGGCCAGAAACAAAATCTGCATGAAAATGAGTTTCAAAAACATATTTAATTTTAGCATTTCGTTTTGCCGCAAGCTCAATATATGGTGCTGTTTCGCGCAATGGATCTATTATTGCTGCTTCTCCATTCGACTCGATGTAATACGCTGCTTCAGCTAAACATCCTGTATAAATTTGCTCTATGTACATATTTTTATTGTTTCAGATTCAAAATTAATCTATTTATATAAAGTAGAGTGTAACATTAATCACATTATAAAATTCCCAAAGTAATTTCTTTCGAAATAATATAAATGCCCATGAGTAATATAAACCAACCAAAAGCTGGCTTAAGCTTTACGCTACTTATAAATTTTGATAAATGGGTGCCTATTATAATTCCTATTATAGCAAAACTTGAAAATAAAAAAAGAAAGCCCCAATCAAATTGATGCATTCCAAAATCACTAAAAAAACCAACACTTGAATTAATTGCAATAATTGCTAAAGAGGTTCCTATTGCTTTCTTCATAGATAATTTTTCGAGCATTATTAAGGCAGGAATAATAATAAACCCTCCACCTGCACCAACCAAACCAACCAATACACCAACAATAATTCCTTGCTGAAATATTAAAAAGTACCTAAACTGTTCATTGTTTTGATGCGTATCGATTTTTATGAGCGACGGTTTTCGAATCATTGATAAAGAAGCGAGAATCATTAATACGGCTAACAAAAGCATTAGAATTGCATTTTTTGTTATTTCGGTTGGTCCGATATTGAACAAATGATCAGGAATAGCATGCAATAAATATTTTCGAGTAATAAAAATACTTATTACCGATGGAAGACCAAAAACCAATACAGTGCGCATTGAAATTAAGTTGTTTTTAAAATACGTTAAACTTCCTATAAAAGCGGATAACCCTACAATAAAAAGTGAATAGGATGTTGCATTTACTACTGGAATTCCAATAAGATAAACTAGAACAGGAATGGTAAGAATTGATCCTCCAGCACCAATCAGACCGAGTGAAATACCAATTAAAATAGCTGCCGTATATCCTAAGTAAATCATAAAAATGTGTTTAAAATAAAAGTATTAAAATGGCAGCAATAAAATATAATATGGTAGTTACTAAGTAATATTAAAATGGCAAAAAATTATGAATGACATCACCTCCGCAACATAGCGGATATAATTTTATTATTAACGAGCTTAAATTAAAAACATCCTAATAAAAGTTTATCAGGATGTTTTTCTTTTTCATATTTTTATTATTTACTAATTATCAATCGTTGAATATTATTCTTGCCATTTATTGTGAGCGAAATAATGTAAATACCATTACTTAATTTAATGTTTTTTTCATTTTCAAAAGTATATTTATAACTCCCCGATAGTTGTTTTATGTTTATAATATTTGCAACTTTTATACCAAGCACATTGTAAATATCGAGCAATACAAGGGCGTCGTTACCAAGGGTATAATCAATAGTTATATGTCCTGTTGAAGGGTTTGGATATACACTGAATTTATTTTCGATTGATGACGAAGGGTTATTGTTAACAGCGGTTGTTGAAGTATTAATAATAAAAATACTTGTAGAATCGGCTGTATAGTTTAATGCATTGTAAGTATTACTAGTACCATCAACATGAACTGAATAGGACGAATCGGTACTAAGTCCTGTAATATCTACATACAAAGTATAACTTCCTGTATCCACATTTGCAAAACTGTATTGACCATTCATATCTGTAATTGTACAACCAGCTATTTGTGCTCCCGGATTTTTTCCCAACTTAACATCTACTCCCGGTATTGGATCCCCTTCTTGACGACCAAATCCAACTCCTTGTAAAATGGTACCACTCAATGTTCCTGGTCCTGCATTTGAAACGGCCAATTGTTCTACCATTAAAATATTAGCTGTATCATTTATATTACATCCATGTATTTGAACCAAGGCAGAATCCCACATAAATTGATTGCCATAATACGTTGGAATTAACGTTGGATAGGTTGATGAATTAGGAAATACTTTTATCAAATAATCGCCGTGATTAATTGCAGTAAAATTATAATATCCAATTGCATTTAGCGGGGCTATTTGAATGGTATCAAAATGAGTATTAAAAAGTTGGTATTTATATAGAATAGCGCTTCCATCAATAACATCACCTCCTGAATAACTAACATGACCTGATAAATTTGTACTTGGTATTACGTCAACTAAGATTGATTTTGTGGTTGTACAAAAATCGGCATCGGTTACTGTTTGTGTATAACTGGTAGTATATGCTGGTGAAACATTTATAGATGCCAAGGAGCTGGAGTTGTCCCACAATAATGTATAAGGGGGTGTACCTCCTGAAACTATTGAAAAAATGGATGTTGTATCTCCCGAGCAAATAGGTGAGTTAGTTGCAAATAAGCTATCTTGTATCATGGAGGGAGTGGTAAGTACTGAAGAGTGGTAGTTTGTACACCCGTTTTTATCAGTTACTACTATGGTATAAGTACCTGCAGGAAGATTTGAAATTGAATTAGTTGTATCGGACAAAGGAGACCAACTATAATGAAATGGAGCAGATCCACTAGCTGCGTAGCTTGTTGAGCCATTGCTTAAACCATAACAAGAAGGATTATTTAATGTTAAAACCGAAAGATAGGGTACACTATCAACCGATACTTGTAAACTATCAGTTGCTATACAACCAAAAGGCGTAGAAACAGATAACAAAATATTGTAACTACCCAAAGCGAAAATATGTATTGGGTTTTGTAAAACGCTTGTCGACTCATCACCAAAATTCCATATTCTAGTTGTTATGGAATCTCCTGTGATTGAAGATAAATCACTAAAATTAGTTTGATTACCTAAACACGTTGTTTGATTAGGGCCAGCATTGGCAATTGGTTGTGAATGAACCTCCACAGTTCCACTTCCTAATGCATTACATCCATTTAATGAATATGCACACGTGTACGTATATGTTCCAGGAGAGATTGGTGAAACCCTAATGGTGTCTGTTGTTTCTGGCATAGGTGTCCAATAATATGAACCACCTGTAACAGAAGGTGTTGCTGTTAATGTTGTTGAGGTACCAGCGCAAATGCTCTGGTTGTTAATCGAAATAGTTGGCAATTGGTTTACAGTAACTGTAGCAATAGCACTATCAGCACATGACCCAAACGTACCAATTACTTTATAATTATTAATACCCAAAGGAGGATTAAAAGTAACACTGTCGCCTGCTGTAGAATTGATTCCTGGTGGCCATAAATATGACGCTGCCCCACTTGCTATCAGTGTTGCCGACTGCCCTGCGCAGATTGTTAACGAATTAACAGAAACTACCGGCAATGGGTTTATTGTTAACATTAACGAATCGAATATTGAGGAACAAATTCCATTGGCTTTAAGGACCAATATTACTGAACCTGATGCGATATCTGATACAGAAGGTGTATATATCGTATTGACCAATGTTGGAGAAGAAAATGAACCTGTGCCATTTGTTGTCCAAACAGAAGAAATTGCACCTTCTATAAAACCAGCTAAAGAGGCCAATTGTCCAGCACAAATTGAAAGGTCTGATCCGGCATTGGCTGTAGGAGGGGCTGGTGGAGGATTAATAATTACACTTGTTGATGTTGATGAAACACACCCGTCAGCATTCGCAACAGTAAAACTATGCTCTCCAGGAGTTAATCCCCAAAAAGTAGCTGATAAAGAGGTATCCGAAATACTTGTACTGCTAGCGACTTCGCTAATTGTCCATGTGCCAAACCTAGGCAAATTTGTGAAATATACACTTCCTACCACATTAGAGCAGTTTGGCTGAATAACCGAAGCTATTTGAGGGGAATTTGGAAGAGGTTTTACAGTAAATGCGCCAGATACAGTAGACGATTTAATTCCACAAGCACCTGTTACAACACAGTAATAATAATTCATACCAACAGTATCCGAACGAGGAGTATACGTTGCAGTTGTAGCACCACTGATAATCGCTCCACCTATACTGCTTTGCGTTAAATTTTTATACCATTGGTAGGTAAATGGTCCTGTACCACTCGCAGTTACAGAAATTGGGTTAAAATAAGAAGTGTTTGCACACACTGTTTGACTCGCTGTTGATTGATTAACAATGTTTGTTTGTGGATTAATAGAAATTGTGACTGTTGAACTCGCGGTATTACTTTGCACATCGGTAACTACAAGAGTATAGGTTGTTAAGGTCGCTGGCGCTGCAAGTGGGTTTGAAACATAAGATGAACCTAAACCAATAGTGGGTGACCAAACGTAAGTATATGGAGGAATTCCACCTGTAGCGACAGGGTTTCCAGATACACCTATGATTGTACTGTCTCCCAAACAAATTGATCTGTTTGGTCCCGCATTAGCTGTTAACTGAGCAAATAAATTAGTTGTTTGTGTTAAGATTAAGCAGTAAATAATTTTAATGCAAAACGAAGTGATTAGCTTTTTCATGGCATTGAGTATTTTATAAAATGATGGTAAAAATATTTCTTAAGAACGCATCTATGTATAATAAATTCGTAACCAAAAATAAAAATAAAATTTCACTAACAAGCAAATATAATCGACAAAATAAAACATTTAGACGTTGTCTAAATAATAATAACATTTGTAAAAATGAAAGAGTCCATAAACTAATTAGTTTATGGACTCTTTCATTTTTACAAATAACTTCAATTTATTTTAAAAGAAAAACGCTGATGATATTATTGAGAAACCATCTTTTTTTCATTTCGTTTGCGTTCAGTTTCATCTAATAAAACTTTACGTAAGCGTATATTACTCGGAGTAATTTCAACATACTCGTCACCTTGAATATACTCCATCGCCTCTTCTAACGAAAAATTAATTTTTGGAGCAATACGCATTTTATCATCAGTACCTGACGCACGCATATTAGACAATTTTTTTTCTTTTGTAATATTTACAACAATATCATCCTGACGATTGTTTTCACCAATTACTTGACCTGTATAAATTGGATCACCTGGTTCAACAAAAAATTTACCGCGATCTTGTAATTTATCGATTGAATAAGCTATTGCTGTTCCTTGCTCACCTGAAATCAACACCCCATTGTTACGGCTTGGTATGTGTCCTTTCCAAGGTTCAAATGCTTTAAAACGGTGTGCCATAATAGCCTCACCAGCTGTTGCTGTTAAAATATTATTTCGCAAACCTATAATACCTCGAGACGGTATTTCGAATTCCAAGTGAAGTAAATCGCCTTTTGGCTCCATCAATAACATATCGCCTTTACGTTGACTTACATACTCAATTACCTTTCCAGAAACAGGTTCAGGAACATCAACTGTTAAGTATTCAATCGGTTCACATTTTTTTCCATCAATTTCTTTGATGATAACTTGTGGCTGACCTACCTGCAATTCATACCCTTCACGTCTCATCGTTTCAATCAAAACTGATAAGTGAAGAATACCTCGTCCAAAAACTAAATAAGAATCAGCAGAATTCGTTTCTTCAACTTTCAATGCAAGATTTTTTTCCAATTCTTTGAACAAACGATCACGCAAGTGACGCGATGTAACAAACTTACCTTCTTTACCGAAAAATGGCGAATTGTTAATCGTAAATAACATGTTCATAGTAGGCTCATCAATTGCAATAGGAGTAAGACCTTCTGGGTTTTCAAAATCCGCAATAGTATCACCGATTTCAAAACCTTCAATACCTGTAATGGCTACTATGTCGCCAGCTCCTACTTCTGTGGCTTTTAATTTACCTAACCCTTCAAATGTAAATAATTCTTTAATGCGAGATTTTACAACAGAACCGTCACGTTTTACTAATGATACCGGCATATTGTCTTTTATTGTGCCTCTTAATACTCTACCAACTGCAATACGACCAACAAAAGAAGAATAATCTAATGAAGTAATCTGCATTTGTAAGGTTCCTTCATAACGAGGGGCATTAGGAAAATAATCAATAATAACATCTAATAAATGGGTAATATCAGATGTTGGGTTTTTATAATCAGGGCCCATCCAACCTTGTTTCGAAGATCCGTAAACAGTTCTAAAATCTAATTGTTTTTCGGTAGCATCCAAATTAAAAAACAAATCAAATACCTGATCATGCACCTCTTCTGGACGACAATTTGCTTTATCAACTTTATTTATAACCAATACAACTGTTTTGCCTTGAGCCAATGCTTTTTGAGTAACAAAACGTGTTTGAGGCATAGGTCCTTCAAACGCGTCTACTAAAAGCACAACCCCATCAGCCATGTTTAATACGCGTTCAACTTCGCCACCAAAATCAGCGTGGCCAGGAGTATCTATGATATTAATTTTTGTTCCTTTATATTGTACAGATACGTTTTTAGCTAAAATAGTGATGCCTCGTTCGCGCTCCAAGTCATTATTATCCAAAATTAATTCGCCAGACTCCTGGTTTTCACGAAATAATTTTCCGGTGTGTAAAATTTTGTCAACCAAAGTTGTTTTTCCATGGTCAACGTGGGCAATAATGGCAATGTTTCTAATGTTTTGCATTGTAAGATATTTATTATAATTTGATATAAAATTTTAAAGAGGGTGCAAAAGTAGTTATTTTTATTGGTAGTTGGGTGCAAATTTGTTGAATATAAATCAATTACATAGTATTTCTATTTAACAAATGATATTTAAAATTGTTTTTTACACGCATTTTTTACAAAAAAACAAGGAAAACACAATAGTTAGCCAAATTCTCTTTTTATCAAATTTACGCACAAAATAATTGCTTTAAAATAATTTTTATCAAATTTGTATGTTACTTTTGACTTTAGTATTGCGTTAGGTTGAATAATAAATAATTTAGGGTTTTGAAATTACTGATCAAATTAAAATTTTGAACATTTTAGCAAATCGAAATTCATTAAAACATATGAAGAGTTTAACCATATTTGCCTTTTTACTAGTCGCTCTTTCATTAAAATGCAAGGGTAACAGTTTTGTTATTGGTAACACACTTGATTCAACAAGTGATGACACAGGGTATGTATTTACTCCAAATGGCGATGGCATTAATGATTATTTCAAAATTAATATTAGCAACTTAGAAACCGTAAGTTGCAAAATTTTTAATGGATGGGGGTTGCTTGTGGCGGAATTGAAGGCACCAAAAGATACTTGGGACGGAAGAACGACATCTGGTGTCGAATGTGTTGGTGGGGTTTATTATTTTGTGCTATATGCAGTAGAAATGGATAATAAAATTCACAATCAAAAAGGGTTTATCCAGCTAATAAAATAGAATCCATCCATGCTATTTTCCGAAATTAACAGCTTCCTAGTTTAAAAATATTTACTAACTCAAAAAACGGAAATCGTTTTCAATAAAATTACAACACCAATAAAAAATTGCTTTGGGAAAACATGTGCTTGAAATAGAATACGATTACAATTTTGTATTAATTGGAATTTCATCACACGAAAAAGACTATCGAATTTGCTGGGCGCTAAACAACATATTAAAATTGGATTTAGTGAAAATAGCCCCGCTTGAAATTAAAGATAAAAAACAAGACAAGCCGTCTTACTTTTCTTTGTTTGAATACCTGATTCCTGATGAGTTTATGGAATATTTTATTATTGCAAACCAAAGCGAAAAAGGAGTGCTTATTGCAGAACAAAAAAATATGGATTATTTTTTTATTATAAGAGGAGAATTTGATGAAGACAAAGTAACTGAAATCATAAAAAAAATAAAAGACCTGTCGATTGTTCAAACAGCTGTAAGAATAGATTTATCAACTTTAAAATTTAAACAAAATTTAATAATATAAACCAATTTTTATTCTACTTATAGAATCAAATTCGGAGAAAATAGACAATACTAAATACTATGAAAAAAACAAAAATTGTAGCAACTCTTGGACCAGCATCAACTTCAGCAGATGTGATTGAAAAATTAATATTAGCAGGGGTTGATGTGTGCCGAATAAATTTTTCGCATGGAGCTTACGATGCAGCATTAGAACAGATAAACAATGTTAGAGCTATAAATAAAAAACTAAACAAGCATACAGCAATTTTGGCCGATCTACAGGGTCCTAAATTACGGATTGGCGTAGTAGAAAATAATGGAGTAGAACTTATTGCAGGTAATACAATTACTATTACAACTAATGAATGTATTGGAACAGCTGAACGTATTTTTATGACCTACCAACAATTTCCGAAAGACGTGAAAGTAGGTGAAAATATTTTGATTGATGACGGGAAATTACTTCTAACAGTTTTGGAAACAAATGGTGAGGATGAAGTAAATGCCATTATTGTACATGGTGGCACCTTGTCGTCAAAAAAAGGCGTGAACTTACCAAATACTAAAGTATCGTTACCTTGCTTAACACCAAAGGATTTAAGGGATTTAGACTTTGCGCTTGACCATGATGTTGAATGGATAGGTTTATCTTTTGTAAGATCTGTAACAGATATTGTAGAATTAAAAACATTGATAAAAAAACGCAATAAAAGTGCGCGAGTAATAGCAAAAATAGAAAAGCCTGAAGCATTAACAGAGATTGATAATATCATTGATATGACCGATGCTATTATGGTGGCACGTGGGGACCTAGGAGTTGAATTACCAATGGAACAAGTACCAATGGTACAAAAAATGCTAGTTAGAAAATGTATTGCAACGTCGAAACCGATTATCATTGCAACACAAATGATGGAAAGCATGATTACAAATTTTGCTCCTACTCGCGCCGAAGTAAACGATGTAGCAAATGCTGTTATGGATGGCGCTGATGCTGTTATGCTAAGCGGAGAAACATCAGTTGGCAAATACCCTGTTAAGGTTATTGAAGCAATGTATCGCATTATTAAAAATGTTGAACAAGAGGAAAGTATTTATTATAAAGAACACGCACCCTTGTTGAAAAACCAAACATTTATTACCGATTCTATTTGTTACAACTCTTGCGTAATGGCTAAGCAAGCAGATGTGAAAGCCATTGTATCAATGACAAACTCTGGATATACAGCATTTAAAATATCCAGCCACAGACCTAAAGCGCACGTTTTTATATTTACTGATAACCCCTCACTCCTTACTACATTAAATTTGGTATGGGGTGTAAAAGGCTTTTATTACAACAAATATGAAAGTACGGACCAAACAATAACGGATATTAATTCGATTTTAAAAGATAATGAATTGGTACATGTTGATGATATGGTAATAAACATTGCAAGCATACCAATGATAGAAAGAGGAAGAACAAACATGTTGAAACTATCACAAGTAAAATAAGTTGTTGATTAATAAATTATGAAAAAAATATACGCTCTTAGCTCTTGCTCAACATGTATTAGGATAATTAATGACCTGGATTTAAAAAATAAAAACTTTGAATTTCAGGATATAAAAACTCAAAAAATAACACCGGCTCAGTTAAGTGAAATGAAAAACATTTCTGGCTCATATGAGTCGTTATTCAGTCGAGTAGCTTTAAAATATAGGGCATTAGGTTTAGATAAAAAAGTACTAACCGAAGAAGATTTCAAAAATTACATTCTTGAAGAATATACTTTTTTAAAACGACCTGTAATTATTATTGAAAAAAATATATTTATAGGGAATTCCAAAAACACTGTTGCGGCTGTAAAATCAGCACTATAGATTAACACAGTATTACCTAGCTAATAAAGGTATCAGAAAAAAGCATAAAAGGTAAATCATTCAAAATGAATAAAAAAATACAGGCACATATTGCCTTGTTAATTGCTAACCTTATTTATGGCGCAAATTATTCTATTGCAAAAGTGGTTATGCCTAAATATGTTGAACCTTTTGCTTTTGTTTTAATTCGCGTAAGTGGCGCTGTTATTTTATTTTGGATAATAAGTATTTTATTTGTTAATGAAAAAATAGACAAAAAAGACCTACCACGTTTAGCGCTTTTAGGATTATGTGGTGTTGCAATTAATCAGTTATTGTTTTTGAAAGGATTGAGTTTAACCACACCTATAAATGCATCCATCATTATGGTTTCAAACCCTATTGTTGTGTTACTGATTGCTGCAATTTTTCTGAAAGAAAAAATATCCTTAACAAAAACAATTGGTATATCTATAGGAATAACAGGAGCTTTACTTCTGTTGCTTTTTAATAAAAAATTCTCGTTCGGCTCCGAAACAATTGCAGGCGATATTATGGTACTAATTAACTCCTTATCGTGGGGAATATATTTGGTTTTAGTAAAACCACTAATGAAAAAATACAACACGTTTACTATTGTAAAATGGGTGTTTTTATTTGGATTTATTTATGTTCTACCTTTTGGATTTAATGAAATGAAATTGGTAAAATGGAACGAAATGCCCTCATTGGTATATTGGGATATTGCATTTGTAGTATTAGGAACCACATTTTTTGCTTACCTTTTAAACACTTACGCTTTAAGAGCTTTAAGCCCATCTATTGTAAGTATATATATTTATTTACAACCATTTTTAGCTACACTTATTGCCATTTATTATTATCGTAATGATGAACTGGATTTACGAAAAATTATTTCAGCAATACTTATTATCATTGGGGTATATTTAGTGAGTAGGCCATTGAAAAATACAAAGGAGTTATTATAATTATTTCTTAATTACATCTATCTATTTAAGCCAAATCTTCAATTCATACCGTTTTTCGTCCTCTAAAAATCTTACATTTGTTTCAAATAAAAAACAAAGTATATGATTAAATCAATGACTGGATTTGGTAAATCCACAAGTGAAATTTCAAATAAAAAAATTACCGTAGAAGTGCGTTCACTAAATAGTAAATCGTTGGATTTAAATTTAAGAATCCCTTACATTTACAAGGAAAAAGAACTTGAGTTACGAAGTGATATATCAAAACAAATAGAACGCGGGAAAGTTGATTTAACAGTATATACCGAATCGACACAAGAATCACTACCTATTGCAATAAATAAAACGCTGGCAAAAACATATTATAACGAATTAAAATCTTTGTCGGAAGAATTAAATGAAGACAAGCAAAATCTTTTAGCACTTGTTCTTAAAATGCCTGAAGTAATGAAGGCCGAAAGAGAGGTTATAGAATTAGATGAAACAGAATGGAAAGAGGTAATAAATACAGTAAACAAAGCAATTGAAGGGTTTCAAAAATTTCGTTCAGATGAAGGAAAAATACTTTCAAACGAATTTGAAACACGTATAGGTATTATTTACAGGCTTTTGGAAGAAGTTGTTAATCTTGACAATGCGCGTGTTCAAAACATTCGTACACGAATAAAAAACAACATTACAGAGTTGGTTGAAAAAGAAAAAATAGATGAAAATCGTTTTGAGCAGGAGTTAATTTATTACATCGAAAAATTAGATATTACAGAAGAAAAATTACGCTTAAAAACACACCTGGATTATTTTATTAAAACTATGCAAGAGCCTTCTGGTGGTCGAAAACTAGGTTTTATTTCTCAAGAAATTGGAAGAGAAATAAATACGATTGGCTCAAAAGCAAATGATGCTGGAGTACAAAAACTAGTTGTACAAATGAAAGATGAGTTGGAAAAAGTAAAAGAACAAATGTTAAACGTTTTATAAGAATACGATAAAAAATGCAAGGCAAACTTATCATATTTTCGGCACCATCAGGAGCAGGCAAAACAACCATTGTTCACTACTTGCTTGATAGAATTGCATCTTTGGAATTTTCCGTTTCGGCCTGTAGTAGACCTATTCGAAAAGGAGAAGAATATGGCAAAGATTATTATTTTTTATCCATAGATGAATTCAAACAAAAAATTAAAAACGAGGAATTTATTGAATGGGAGGAAGTGTATAAAGATAATTTTTACGGCACTTTAAAAGCAGAAATAGAGCGCATTTGGAAAAAAGGAAAGCATGTAATTTTTGATGTGGATGTTGTTGGAGGATTGCATTTAAAAAATCAATTTGGCGACAAGGCCTTAGCAATTTTTGTTATGCCCCCTTCAATAGAGCACCTCGAAAATCGTTTAAAATTTAGAGAAACCGAAACACCCGAAAGTATTGCTCGCAGAATGGGCAAAGCTGAAAACGAACTTAAAACAGCAGACTTGTTTGATAAAATAATTGTGAATGATAAATTGGCTTATGCTTTTGCTGAAGCAGAAAAAGTTGTTGAAGAATTTTTAGGACAAAATTTAAATACTGAATCTACATTGTAATTATGAAAACATTAACAATTGACATACATACGCATATTTTGCCTGAACACATTCCAAATTGGAAAGAAAAATTTGGCTATGGCGGCTTTGTTCAATTACAGCACCACAAGCCTTGTTGCGCAAATATGGTGTTAGACGATGGAAAGTTTTTTCGTGAGATTGAAGACAATTGTTGGAGTGCTGAAAAACGTATTACCGAATGTAATCACCATCATGTAGATGTTCAAGTGCTTTCAACTGTTCCGGTAATGTTTAATTATTGGGCAAAGCCAAAAGATTGTTTAGAATTATCGATGTTCCTGAACGATCATATTGCAGGCATTGTACAACGTTTTCCAAAAAGATTTATTGGTTTAGGAACTATACCCATGCAAGCTCCCGAATTAGCAATAAAAGAATTAGAGCGTTGTAAAAAAATTGGTTTAGCTGGAATACAAATTGGTTCACACGTTAACGACTGGAATTTAAATGATATTAATTTATTTTCAATATTTGAAGCTTGTGAAAAACTTGAGATGGCAGTATTTGTGCACCCTTGGGATATGATGGGGCAAGAAAAAATGCAACGATATTGGTTACCTTGGCTAGTAGGTATGCCTGCCGAAACATCGCTTGCAATCTGCTCCATGATATTTGGCGGTGTTTTTGAACGCTTACCAAATTTACGAGTGGCCTTTGCTCATGGTGGTGGCTCTTTCCCTTCAACCATAGGCCGTATAGAGCATGGTTTTGATTGTCGACCAGATTTAGTTGCGATAGATAATCCTGTAAACCCAAGAGCTTACCTTGGTAAGTTTTGGATAGATAGTTTAGTGCACGATAAATCAATGCTTGATTATGTAATAAATCTTTTTGGTGCAAACCGAATTGCACTTGGCACAGATTACCCATTCCCTTTAGGAGAGCTACAACCGGGAGCTTTAATTAAAGGTACTACTTACGAACAAAATGTAAAAGAATTATTACTAAATGGTTCGGCTTTGGAATGGTTGGGGTTAAATAAAGAGCTGTTTATTTAATATTTTTTTCGATAGCACCTTAAAGCAAATGCTTCCAATGCTTTCATTGTTTCTGTGGGAGCTTCGTAAAACCCCATGTGTCCTGCATCTTCCAACATTACTACTGATGGATATTTGCATACCCCTATTTGTGGATACATTGTTTCATAATTTATTACACCATCTTTTTTCCCGATAATAAAAAGTATTGGGTATTCGGCAAACTTCAAAATCAATTCACGATTTTTTCGCTCTTTCATCCCTTCCAAACTGTTTATAATTGATTGTTTTGAAACAGTTGATGCTATTTGCTTGACTAAATCAAGCTGTTTGGTAAGTTTGCTGATATTTTCGGGAGCAAAAAGTGATGTTACTATTTCATTAACATAATATTTGTGTTCTTTTTTTACCAAACGGATTACGCGCTCTCTTTCTTTTTTCTTTTCTTCCGAATCAGCTAACGACGTGGAATTAAACAAACACAACCCACTTATATTTTCTGGGTATAATTCTGCAAAAGTTAATGCAGCGTATCCTCCCATGGAATGCCCGGCAAGCACATAGCGCCTCACTCCTACTTTATCTAAAACGGCTTTTACAGATTGTGCTAACAATTCCATGCTGTGATAATACCCTATGGATGGGGTTTTCCCATGCCCAGGTAAATCAATACTTATAACACGAAATTTTTTTGAAAGCTCTTTTGTAAAATCACTCCAAACTAAATGCGAACCCAAAAAGCCATGTAAAAAAACTATTACACGTCCTTTGCCAACATCGTTAAAATTGATTTTTGTCTTTTTAAATTCGACCTTCTTTATCATTTACGTTTAACATTGTAATCAAATTTATATTTCGATTTAAAACAAATATAACGATATAGTTTTTTGTAAAAAACAAATAAATAAGTTGCTCGAACAATAGTTTCGTTTATTATAAAATATAACTATTGTAATCGTGTATTGTGATTTTTATCTTGTTGTTGTTATTTAATGATTAACGAATAAATAATGTAAATAAAAATGTCACACATCAAAAATTCACTTGTCATTATTTATTACTTTTTTAAACTCGAATGTTTTAATATTTTGTAATTTTGTTGGCTTTAAAAAACAGCACCATATTAATGGGAAAAGAACATCATCACGTTCACAAAGTATCAGCAGCGGCATTACTTGTAACACTAGGTATTATTTTCGGAGACATTGGTACCTCTCCATTATATGTATTAAAAGCAATAGCCGGTGAAAAACCTATAGATGCTGAAACAATAAAAGGAGGACTCTCCTGTATTTTTTGGACGCTTACATTACAAACCACATTAAAATATGTAATCCTCACACTTCGTGCTGATAACAAAGGTGAAGGAGGTATTTTTTCGCTATATGCACTTGTACGCAGAGCTAAAATCAAATGGTTAATGTACCCTGCTATTATTGGGGGTAGCACTCTTTTAGCAGATGGTATAATTACCCCACCTATTTCTGTTGCATCTGCCGTTGAAGGGTTGCGTGGCATTAATCCAAACATACAAACCGTTCCGATTGTTATCTGCATACTTGTTGTTTTATTTACATTACAACAATTTGGAACAAAATTTATTGGAAAGTTTTTTGGACCAATTATGTTTGTATGGTTTTTAATGTTAGCCATTTTAGGGGTTTCTCAACTTGTCTTTAATATCGGTATCATTAGTGCTATAAATCCTTATTATGCTTACAAATTACTTTTTATTCACCCTGGAGGCTTTTTAGTATTAGGTGCTGTATTTCTTTGTACTACAGGTGCCGAAGCGCTATATTCCGACTTAGGACACTGTGGAAGAGAGAATATTCGCATTAGCTGGTTTTTTGTAAAAACAGCATTGTTATTGAATTATTTTGGGCAAGGGGCGTGGCTAATTTCGCAACAAGGTCAGGTTTTGGTAACTAAAAATGCATTAGGGGAAGTAGTAAAATCAATTAATCCATTTTTTGCCATTATGCCAAATTGGTTTATTCCTGCAGGTATTATTATTGCAACAATGGCTGCCGTAGTTGCAAGTCAAGCATTAATTAGTGGGTCATTTACGTTAATTAATGAGGCTATTCGTCTAAACTTTTGGCCTAAAGCAAAAGTTAAATACCCTACCGATTTGAAAGGACAACTTTATATTCCTTCGGTAAACTGGTTGCTTTTAGCTGGATGTATAGGCGTTGTGCTTTATTTTAAAGAGTCTTCTGGAATGGAGGCTGCATATGGTTTAGCAATTGTACTTACCATGTTAATGACTACCACACTTTTGACTTATTATATGATTATTAAGCGCTATAACCGTGTATTTACCTTTGCTTGCCTAATAACCTATATAACAATAGAAACATCTTTCTTAATAGCCAATCTAAATAAATTTACTCATGGAGGTTGGATTACTTTATTAATTGCGAGTTTACTTATTTCCATAATGATGGTGTGGTATTTTGCTAGAAAGATTAGGAATAGATATGTGGAATTTGTAAAACTTGTGGACTATTTGCCTGTATTAGAAGATTTAAGTAGAGATTTAACTATTCCTAAATACGCTACTCATTTGGTATATTTAACAAGTGCAAATAATATTGAGGAAATTGAATCTAAAATCATTTACTCCATTATGCAAAAACAGCCCAAGCGTGCTGATATCTATTGGTTTGTGCATGTTGATGTTGTTGATGAACCTTATCGAATGGAGTATAAAGTGTGTGAATTTATTCACGATGATGTTATCCGTATCGACTTTAGATTAGGATTCCGGGTGGCCCCAAAAGTAAATGTAATGTTTAGAAAAGTGGTTGAGGATATGGTGAAAAATAAAGAAGTGGATATCACGAGTCGTTATAAGTCGCTTAACAAAAATAATATTATTGGCGATTTCCGTTTTATTGTTATCGAAAAATTCTTATCCTATGAAAACGAATTACCATTCTACGAAAAAGTTATTTTGGATGTTTATGCTTTCATTAAACATTTAAGCTTATCGGAAGAAAAAGCATTTGGGTTGGACACAAGCTCCGTTACTGTTGAAGCTGTTCCTCTTATCATTACACACCCAAAAGAGTTAAATCTAAAAAGGATTCCATAAATAAAAAAAATGAAGTTATAACGGAAGTTATATTTCATTTATTAATAATTGGTGAAAATTTATATCTTTAAAACTAATAATAATCAAAAACTAAAAGCAAATGAAACTAAAAGCACTTTTTACATTAGCAACCGTAGCAACACTTTCGGTTGCATTTAAATTAACAGAATCATCAACATGGACAGTAGATAAGTCTCATGCTAAATTAGGCTTTACAGTAAGTCATTTAATGGTATCGGATGTAGAGGGTTGGTTTAAAACTTTTGATGCAAACATTACAGCTACGAATGAAGATTTTTCGGACGCCGTAGTCGAAATGACAGCAGATGTTGCAACGATTAATACAGAAGATGAAAATCGTGACAAACATTTAAAAACAGCTGATTTTTTTGATGTACAAAAGTTTCCTACATTGACTTTTAAAAGCTCTTCTTTCAAAAAAGTAGATGCGCTTAATTACAAGGTAAAAGGTAATTTAACAATGCACGGCATAACAAAACCTATTGAACTTAATGCTACCGCAAAAATTGGAACAAATCCAATGAGCAAAAAAACCATTGCAGGATTTAAAATTACTGGGCTAATAAACCGCAATGATTTTGGCCTAGGAGTTGCAATACCTGGAGCTATTGTAGGAGAAGATGTTTCAATTGTTGCTAATGTAGAATTCGTAAAAAAATAATTTTTTACATTTTGTAGCACCAATTAATACTGATTTCATTTTAAAAAGGAATCAGCCCTATTGCCTTTATCTTGCTACAATGAAACTAAAAGATTTGAAAACCATTTCAAATGGTTTAACTCAAACCGAAAAAATGCCGGTATTATTTTTAGGCCACGGCAGCCCAATGAATGCAATTGAAGAAAATGAATTTGTTATAGGTTTTAAGAATGTTGGAAAAGATATTCCAAAACCAAATGCAATCTTAATTGTTTCTGCTCATTGGGAAACAAAAGGAACCTTTGTAACAGCTATGGATAAACCTCGAACCATTCACGATTTTCGAGGCTTTCCAAAAGCTTTATTTGATATAGAATATCCTGCACCTGGTTGTCCCGAATTAGCATTTGAAACAAAAAAAATTATTACAAAAACCCAGATTGGATTAGATGAACAATGGGGTTTGGATCATGGCGCATGGACCGTTATTAAACACATCTACCCAAACGCTGATGTACCAATAATACAAATGAGTATTGATTATACACAAGGTGGACAGTACCATTACGAATTAGCAAAAGAACTAGCATCGCTTCGTAACAAAGGGGTTTTAATTGTTGGGAGCGGAAATATGGTTCATAATTTAGCAATGATTGCATGGGATAAATTAGATGCAGATAACTATGGATATGACTGGGCAATTGAAGCGATTGAAAAAATGAAAGAGTATATTTTGTCCGACAACTTCCAGCCATTAATTAATTTTAAAAACCAAGGAAAAATTTTCGATTTAGCCATTCCAAGCCAAGAGCATTATTTACCATTAATTTATAGTTTGGCTTTAAAAGAGCGCTACGAAAAAATTACACTCTTTAACGACAAGGCTATTGGAGGTTCATTAACTATGACATCATTAAAAATTAGTTAACAATTTTTAATGCTTTTTTTTAAAAAAAGGAAATAAAAATGTACCTTTTTATTCGAATCTTTTCGAAATTTTTTCTTCAACAAAATCACGTAACTCAACAATCTTAATCGTATCAACTACCTCGGAAGCAAAGGCGTGCATCAACATTTTTTTTGCACTGATTTCACTTATGCCACGTGCTCGTAAATAAAACACCTTTTCTTCATCTAGCTTACCTGTTGAGGTGCCATGCGAGCACTTTACATCGTCGGCATAAATTTCTAATTGTGGTTTTGTATTGATTGTTCCATCATCACTTAACAAAATATTTTTGTTTGATTGAAATGCATTTGTTTTTTGAGCATCTTTCCGAACATATATTTTTCCATTGAAAGTTGCTGATGATTTATCTTCAATGATTCCCTTGTAAAGTTCATTGCTATTGCAGTTTGGTTTACGATGATCAACCAATGTGTGATTATCGACCACTTGATTTTCGTTCGTCAAATACAACCCATTCAAATTCGATTCAATGTGCTCTCCAGCTAAAACGATTGCTAAATTATTGCGAACAAATGAGCCACTTAATGTGAATGTTTCGGTAGTGAAAACACTTTTTGTATTTTGATTTACATGTGTTGTATTTAACAAAAAACCAAATTCTTTTTCATCTTGTATTTTATAATGATCTACAATCGAGTTTTCGCCAATAACAATTTCTGTCAATGCATTGTTAAATGTTTTGGCTTTAGAATCAATGTTTCTGAACGATTCAATAATTGTAACATTTGCATTTCCATCAACTACGATTAAATTACGCGGATTAATAATTGTGTTTTCAGAAACAGAGGAAATATGAATGATGTGAATAGGTATTTCAATAATTGCACCTTTTGCAATATGTATAAAAACACCACCATTTGTTAATGCAGTATTTAAAGCTACAAATGGGTCTGCATCAACATCTGAATATTTTGAAAAATGTGTTTGAAATATTTCATTACTTGAGGCCACAGTAATATCAATAATTTGCAACCCCTTTGGTAAGTTAGTTAATTCAGAATTCGATAAATTTAAAACACCATTTTCTATTGCAATAACAATAGCATTTTTTAAAATATGAGTATCTACAAGTTGTTCGCGACTAATTTTATGTTGACTTGAAAAAGCAAATTCGCCTTTCAAAATCAACCCCAAATTAACATACTTATATTCTTCACTCTTGCGACTTGGAATACCTTGTTTGGCAAAGCTTTCCATCGCTCGACTGCGCAAAGTTAAATCACCAAAAAATGAATTTTTTGAATAGTCGAATTCTGCAATCAATTTATCTTTTATTGTATTTTGTTTTGTAACTGTTTCCATCCAATGAATAAATTTATGCTCCTATTTCTTCTTTAATAAAATCATACCCTTTTTCTTCAAGCTCTAAAGCCAATTCTTTAGAACCAGTTTTAACAATTTTTCCATTAAATAAAACATGAACCACATCAGGTACAATATAGTCTAACAAACGTTGGTAATGAGTAATAACAATGGTTGCATTGTCTTTTGATTTTAATTTGTTTACTCCGCCAGCAACAATTCGAAGTGCATCAATATCAAGCCCGCTGTCAGTTTCATCTAAAATAGATAAACAAGGATCAAGCATTGCCATTTGAAAAATCTCATTGCGTTTTTTTTCACCACCACTGAAACCTTCATTCACTGAACGGTTTGCAAGCTTTCCATCGAGTTCAACTAATTTTTGTTTTTCTTTTAAACGAGCTAAAAAATCTTTTGCTTCCATAGGTTCTAAACCTTTGTATGCCCTAATTTCATTGATCGCCGTTTTTAAAAAATTAACATTGCTAACTCCGGGAATTTCTATCGGGTATTGAAACGCGAGAAATAAACCTTCTCTTGCTCTGTCTTCTGGAGAAAGTTCTAATAAATTTTTTCCATTAAATATTACGGAACCTTCGGTAACTTCGTAATCTTCACGACCAGCAAGCACAGAAGATAAAGTGCTTTTACCTGAACCGTTCGGTCCCATAATCGCATGAACTTCTCCTGCTTTTATTTCTAAATTAATTCCCTTTAGAATTTCTTTTCCCCCTATAGAGGCATGTAAATTTTTTATTGATAACATCATTTTTTGTTTTTACAATTATGGCACAATTCACACTAAGAAAGAATTTTTTATAGTCTTAGCTGTGAATTTATTTTTTATCCTACAGACCCTTCTAAGCTCACCGACAATAATTTCTGTGCTTCCACAGCAAACTCCATAGGTAATTTATTTAATACTTCTTTACAATAACCATTCACAATTAAACCAATTGCTTTTTCATTGTCAATTCCTCTTTGTTTACAATAAAATAATTGATCTTCACCAATTTTTGAAGTCGTTGCTTCGTGCTCTACTATAGCTGACTTATCTTTTATTTCGATATAAGGAAATGTGTGTGCACCACATTTATCACCCATCAATAAACTATCACATTGCGAAAAATTACGGGCGTTACTAGCACCCTTTGCAATACGAACCAAACCTCTATAACTATTGTTACTAAAACCAGCAGAAATTCCTTTTGATATAATAGTGCTTCTAGTGTTTTTTCCTAGATGTATCATTTTTGTGCCTGTATCGGCTTGCTGATGGTTATTTGTAAGGGCAACTGAGTAAAACTCTCCGATGGAGTTGTCGCCTTTTAAAATTACTGAAGGATATTTCCAGGTAACTGCTGATCCAGTTTCTACCTGCGTCCAAGAAATTTTTGAATTGTCTTCTAAACAAACACCTCGCTTTGTAACAAAATTAAAAATTCCACCTTTCCCATTTTTATCACCAGGGTACCAATTTTGAACGGTACTGTATTTAACTTCTGCATTTTTGTGAGTAACAATTTCTACAACAGCAGCATGTAATTGATTTTCATCACGCATAGGAGCGGTGCAACCTTCAAGATAACTCACATAAGCATCTTCATCGGCAACAATTAAGGTACGTTCAAACTGACCGGTTCCCGAGGCGTTGATTCGGAAATAGGTAGAAAGCTCCATTGGACAACGAACTCCTTTTGGAATGTAACAAAACGATCCATCTGTAAATACTGCTGAATTGAGAGCAGCATAAAAATTATCGGTATATGGAACCACCGAACCCATATATTTTTTAACCAATTCGGGGTGTTCCTGAACAGCTTCGCCAAATGAACAAAAAATAATACCCTTCTCAGATAATGTTTCTTTGAAAGTTGTTTTTACTGAAACGCTATCCATTACAATATCCACAGCAATTCTGCTTTCAACACCACTTAAACGTTTTTGCTCTTCGATACTAATACCAAGTTTTTCGAAGGTTTTTAATAATTCAGGATCAACTTCATCTAAACTATTTAATTGCACTTTAGGTTTTGGAGCCGAATAGTAAATGATGTCTTGAAAATTTGGCTTGATGTATGAAACGTGAGCCCAATTAGGCTCCTCCAGTGTTAACCAATATTTAAAAGCTTTTAAGCGATATTCCAACATCCATTGTGGCTCATTTTTTTTCTTAGAAATAAAACGAATAATGTCTTCATTTAAGCCTTTTGGAGCATTATCCGCTTCAATATCTGTTACAAAACCGTACTTATATTCCGAACTAATTTGTTCTGCTAAAATTTCGTTTGCCATTTCTGATTTTTATTAAACCCCAAAACTTTCACCACAACCACAAGTACGAGCAGCGTTTGGATTATTAAACACAAACCCTTTACCATTAAGACCTCCGGTATAATCAAGCTCTGTACCTATTAAATACAAAAAACTTTTTTTATCCACGGCAATCTTAATTCCTTTGTCTTCAAAAACCTGATCACCTTCCAAAATTTGGTTATCAAATTCTAATTTGTAGGAAAGCCCTGAACACCCACCACCATCAACACCTACACGAATAAATGTGCCTTCGGGACGATTTTCGTTTTTTATTAAATTTAACGCGTGTTGTTTTGCATTTTCGGAAACTGTTATCATTCTATTATGTATTTAAATCAAGTAGTTTGCTTCTTATTCTTATTTAGATTGAATCTAAATCGAATACAAACTTACCTAAAGTTAGCTGTTTTTGCAAGTAAATTGGCGCTCATTTTATGAATAAAATTATAGCTTCGATAAAACTACAAAAAAAATTATCTTTGGAAATAAATTTCAACTAAGACTATACTAATGTTTTACTATAAAAAATGGGCAATTGTAGTTCCGATGGCCAACGAGGAAGAAGATTTTAAGCCTTTTATAGAGATGCTTAATTTTGTTATTAACGAATTAAATCCAGGGAACGTATATTTTGTCATTGATAAAGCTTCGAATGATCGAACACTTAATTTATGTCAGGAATTATCCGCTAAAGATCCTCGATACATCACTGTTTGGGCTCCCGAAAATCGCAATGTGGTTGATGCGTATGTTAAAGGATTAAAAGTTGCATACGAAGCTGGTCACGAAATAATTATTGAAATGGATGCAGGTCTTTCACATGACCCACGTGCAATACCAATGTTTTTGCGTGTTTTAAACGAAGGGAACGAATGTGCATTTGGAAGTAGATTTATTAATGGTGGTTCGATGGGCGATTCGCCTTTTAAACGAAAATTGTTATCTAAAACAGGAACTGTATTAGCAAACGTCTTATTAGGTACCACTTTACTTGATATGACATCAGGATACCAGGGGTTTCATCGCGATATTGTAGCAAAAATAATTGCTCACAATTTTAAATCGAAGGCCCATTTTTATCAAACGGAATTGCGTTATTTGCTTCGTAAACGGAGAATTTTTGAAGTGCCAATACATTATCAAGCTCCATCACCAAGGGTTTCGAAAAATGCAATTAAAAACGCATACCAAACTTTATTTTATTATTTTTTTCAACGATTAATAGGTAACAAACCAACATTATAAATTTATATGTCCAAATCACTAATTATTACATCTATTGCAAACGATAAGCACCCTATTTTAAAAACTTTTTCTGAGGAGTGTAAATCTAACAATGTATCTTTTATTGTTATTGGTGACACAAAATCTCCAAACGAATTTAACTTGGAAGGGTGCGATTTTTGGAGTATTGAACGTCAATTAACATTACCTTTTCAATTAGCTAAAATTTTACCAACCCGCCACTACGCTCGAAAAAATTTAGGTTATTTATTAGCTATTAAAAATGGCTGTACCGAGTTGCTTGAAACAGATGATGACAATATTCCTAACAAAGAATTTTGGAATAAAAAAGAGCGAGAAGTGATGAGTAGCAATTTCGAAAATTCAGGTTGGGTAAATGTATATCATTATTTTACAAAACATAAAATTTGGCCCCGAGGCTTCCCTTTGGAAGAATTACAAAACGAACAAATCGATATCAATACGTTAAAGCAAACAAAAACTGATTGTCCTATTCAACAAGGATTAGCAGATGAAAACCCAGATGTGGATGCGGTGTACCGATTAACATATCCGTTACCAATTAATTTTGAAATAGAAGCAAAATTATCCTTAGGAAAAAATGCCTGGAGCCCATTTAACAGCCAAAATACATATTGGTTTAAAGATGCTTTTATGTTGATGTACTTGCCATCGTATTGTAGTTTTAGGATGACAGATATTTGGAGAAGCTATGTGGCACAACGTATTGCTTGGGAATGTGGTTGGAGTATATTATATCACGAACCAACTGTTTGGCAACAACGAAACGAACATAATTTAATGAAAGATTTTGAAGATGAAATTTCTGGATATACCAATAATTTGAATATCTGTAAAGAGTTACAAAATCTGGCATTGAAAAAAAGCAAAGCAAATATTGCGGAAAATCTAATTACATGTTATCAAAAATTAATTGATCTTAATTTAGTTGGAAAAGAAGAAATGACATTGCTAAAAGCTTGGATTAAGGATATTTCAGCGCTTTTATAATATCATTAAACAATAATATCAATGATATTATTCATCAAATATTAGGGATAAATATTTGTTATTTTTGTAAAAAAATCGCTTTTATGTTAAGGCAAGTACAATCACAAAAATTACTTTCGAAACTTTCACCACAACAAATTCAGTTAATGAAATTGTTGCAACTACCTACCATTGCTTTAGAACAACGCATTAAAGAAGAAATGGAAATCAATCCTGCTTTGGAAGAAGGCGTAAATACAGATGAAGAAACGAACAACGATATAGAAGATGAAAATTACGATGATGCTCCAAAAGAAGACGATAACCAACGCGATGATTTTACTATCAGCGATTATATGGATGAAGATGAGGGCGCGTCATATAAGTTAAAAGCCAACAATATCAGTCCCGACGAGGAACGAAAAGAAATTCCTTTTTCTGTTGGAGTTACATTTCAGGATGTACTAGAGAGCCAATTAGGGATGAAAGAATTGACTGATCACGAATACCTTGTTGCGAGTTATCTTATTGGCACCTTAGATGACGATGGTTATTTACGTAGAGATTTAGCTTCGATTGTAGATGATATAGCATTTTCACAAAACATAGAAACGAATGAAGAGGAGCTAAATAAGTTATTACGTGTAATTCAAGAGTTTGATCCTGCAGGCGTTGGTGCGAGAGATTTACAAGAATGTTTGTTAATTCAGCTGAAACGAAAAGATGTTCAAACAATGATCGTTGAACTTGCTACAGAAGTTGTAGAAAAGCAAATGGATGAGTTTTCAAAAAAACATTACGATAAGATTTCGAAAAAGTTAGAAATTGACGATGAGCTTTTAAAAGAGGTGATTCAGGAAATTTTAAAATTAAATCCGCGGCCTGGTAATTCCATGTCCGATGGACAAAAAAGCCAACAACAAGTAATTGCCGATTTTAGCATTACCAATGAAGATGGCGAATTAATACTTACGCTGAACTCTCGCAATTTACCAGATTTAAAGGTTAGCAAGGAGTATGTAAAAATGCAAGAAGAGTATTCAAAGGATAAAAAGAAGGAAAGTAAAGAAGCGTCTACCTTTTTAAAACAAAAAGTTGAAGGAGCAAAATGGTTTATAGATGCATTAGAGCAAAGAAGTTATACCTTACTTTACACCATGAATGCTATTATGGAGTATCAGCGTGAATATTTTTTAGAGGGAGATGAAACCTTATTAAAACCAATGATTTTAAAAGATATTGCTGAAAGAATAAATTTAGATATTTCAACCGTTTCACGGGTTTCAAATAGCAAATATGTTCAAACACCATTTGGTACTTTTTTAATAAAAAACTTTTTTAGTGAGTCGCTTTCTACCGATAGCGGTGAAGAGGTTTCGACACGTGAAGTAAAAAAAATATTAACAGATTGTATTGCTACCGAAAGTAAAAAAAAGCCGTTAACAGACGATAAACTAAAAAAGGTGCTCAACGAAAAAGGTTACAACATAGCACGAAGAACAATAGCTAAATATCGCGAACAACTTGACATTCCGGTTGCACGATTAAGAAAAGAATTGTAAATGGATACCGCAATCAGTAATTCAACATTAGGTGCAATTGAGCTTAAGTTAGCAAAAATTATCTCCATTATTTTTCACCCTTTGTTAATGCCAACATATGGCTTCCTAATTATTTTATATACCAAAAATTATTTTTCAACTTTTACACCAACCAATTTAAAACTAGTAATACTAAGCGTAACTTTTATTTTCACATTTGTTCTTCCTGCTATCAATGCACTTATTTTACTGAAGATGGGACGTATTAAAAGTTTGGAGATGAAAACAAATAATGAACGTATAACACCTTATGGAAGTGCAACAGTATATTATTTTGCTTTGTATTATTTATTTTACAATGCTGGCTTTCCAAGTGTTTTTAAGGTTGTTGTTTTAGGTGCTGCAATTTCTATATTAATTATTTTAGTGATAAATTTTAAATGGAAAATTAGTGCGCATACAGCTGGCATTGGTGGCATTGCAGGTGCTATTACAGGCTTAATTTATAGACTACAAATAGATGTTCATTTTATTTTAATGCTTGTGTTATTTATTGCAGGTATTGTTGGATATGCACGTTTAAAATTAAATGCTCACACACCATCGCAAATATATTTAGGTTTTTTTTTAGGGCTTTCTGTTGAGTTATTACTGATGATTTTTTATTGATACCATGAGCAGCATCTACCCTAAAATAATTAATGTAGAAAATGGAAATACAAAGGCTGCTTTGGTTACTATTATTGCTACTAAGGGTTCTGTTCCCCGTAAATCGGGTTCAAAAATGCTGGTATATCAAAATGGTAAAATAGAAGGATCTGTCGGAGGTGGTGCTCTCGAAAAAAAAGTAATCTCTCAAGCTTTAGATGTTTTAAAAAATAACGCATCGCAAATTGTAACACATAATTTGGTGAGTGAACTTGCCATGTGTTGTGGTGGTATCGTTGAACTTTTTATTGAACCTATTATGAATAGAAAAAAAGTATACATTTTTGGTGCAGGTCACATCGGAAAAGCATTAGCCAAATTTGCTATCGACCTTGATTTTAATGTTACTTTGATTGATGAACGATGTGATTCTTTTGAAGGATTTGAAATCCCAGAATGTGTTTTAATTAATAACCATCACGCTACAGCTGTTGATGAACTATGTTTTGACGAAAACACCTTTGTTGTAATACTTACACACAATCACGCGTACGATAGAGAAATACTTGCACTGACATCTGTAAAACCTCACAAATATATTGGAATGGTTGGTAGCGATCGCAAAGTGTTAATCGCTAAAAAAAATATCATTGCATCTAATATTCTTACCGAAAAAGAACTTGAACGCATTGATATGCCAATAGGTTTAAATATTGAAGCTATTACACCTCAGGAAATTGCAATTAGTATTTTGGCAAAACTGATTGAGATAAGAAATAAAAAATAGTTTAATATTTACCTGAAGCGATTTTTTGTTTAATTTCAGTATTATTTAGTTTACCCAAATTTTATTCGGATTATGCTACAAACAATATCATTTGTTTTAGACGGAAAAATAGAGACTATTGATTTTAGTAAAAACTATAATCCTACTACTACCGTATTAAATTATTTACGAAGCATGCCTACTCATAAAGGTGTTAAGGAGGGTTGTGCCGAAGGCGATTGTGGAGCTTGCACCATTGTTGTTGGCGAATTAACACACGATGATAAAATTCGATATAAAGCAATTGATTCGTGTTTGCTTTTTTTGCCGATGATACATGGTAAACAATTAATAACCGTCGAGAATTTATCAAGGACAAAAGGTGTTGCTGATATTTTGCATCCGGTTCAAAAAGCAATGGTTGATTGCAATGGAAGTCAATGTGGATATTGCACACCCGGAATTATTATGTCAATGTTTTCACTTTATAAAAATGAAAATAATCCTACCAAAGAAACAATTGAAGATGCTCTAACAGGAAATCTTTGCCGCTGTACCGGTTACAAACCAATTATTGAAGCAACAACTAAGTCGTGCATAAATAATGGTGTAGACCAATTTACAGATGATGAAAAAAACATGGTGGAATTATTATTGCAAATTAAAAAAGCAAGCAAATCAATTGAAATACAGAGCGGAAAACAAACTTATTTTCAACCAAAAACAAAAGCCGAAGCATTACAATTAAGAAGCGAAAAACCTAATTCAATAATAATAAATGGTGCTACCGATGTGGCTTTGCGAGTTACTAAACGGCATGAACTATTGGAAGAAATAATTGATTTATCAAATATTGATGAATTAAAAAAATGTGTTAAAACGGAATATCACATTAAGTTTGGATCGGGAATGACTTTAGAAAATGTGAAAAGTATTGCGAAAGAGGAATTACCTGCACTGTATGAAACACTTGCAGTGTTTGGCTCAAAGCAAATTAGAAGCTTAGCAACTTTTGGTGGAAACATTGGTTCTGGCTCTCCTATTGGCGACACATTGCCAACATTAATGGCATATAATGCTGAAGTAAAATTACAAAGCATTGATGGGGAACGCAGAATAAATATGAATAATTATATTTTAGCATATCGTAAAACAGAGCGTCAGCAAAACGAAATTATTACTAAAATTATAATTCCAAAGCCCTCACCAAAAACAATTGTAAAATTCTATAAAGTATCTAAGCGCAAAGACCTTGATATTTCGACAGTAAGTGGAGGGTTTAGTATTACATTAAATAATAATATTGTTGAGGCAATAACACTTGCATATGGTGGCATGGCGGCTGTTACAAAACGAGCTGAAAAAGCAGAAAAACATTTAGTTGGAAAAACCTGGGATAGAATTTTTGTTGAACAAGCTATGGAAACGATAGCAGATGATTTTACACCTATCTCAGATGCTAGATCTGGAGCTGAATTTAGAGCTATTGTAGCACAAAATTTGTTACTAAAATTTTGGAGCGAAACAACCAAAATGGAAATTTAGATTTTTACCTTTCCTATTGTAAAAAATATTTTTACAGTGTTTTTTACAATACCGATTTAAATTGCTTTAAAAAACGTACATCGTTTTCAAAAAATAAACGAAGGTCTTTTACTTGGTATTTTAACATAGCAATGCGTTCAATGCCCATTCCAAAAGCAAAGCCACTGTATTGTTTACTATCTATTTTGCAATTATCAAGAACAGCAGGATCTACCATTCCACAACCTAAAATCTCTACCCAACCAGCACCTTTGCAAATGTTGCAACCATTGCCTTTGCAAAACGGACAAGAGATATCCATCTCGGCACTTATTTCGGTGAAAGGGAAAAACGATGGACGTAAACGTATTTTCGTTTCTTCGCCAAACATTTCTTTTGAGAAATATAAGAGCGTTTGTTTTAAATCTGCGAAAGAAACTTTTTTATCAATATACAAACCCTCTACCTGATGGAATTGGCAGTGTGCACGAGCTGAAATAGCCTCGTTACGATATACTCTGCCAGGTGAAATTGTGCGAATAGGAGGTTTGCTGTTTTCCATTATATGAACTTGAACAGATGATGTTTGTGTGCGCAATAAAATGTCTGGATTTTCACTAATAAAAAAGGTATCCTGCATATCCCTTGCCGGATGATCTTCAGGCGTGTTCAGCGCAGTAAAGTTGTGCCAGTCGTCTTCTATTTCTGGTCCTTCCGAAACTGTAAATCCAATACGAGAAAATATTTCTACCATTTGATTTCTAACTAGCGATAACGGATGGCGAGATCCCGCAGCCAACGTTTCGGAGGGTAAGGTTAAATCATGGGATGTTTTTTTTGTATCCTCTTCGTCTTCAAATTTTTCTTTTAATTCAATTATTTTATCCTGCGCTTTATTTTTAAGTTCATTTAATTTTTGTCCTATTTCCTTACGTAATTCAGGAGAAACGGTTTTAAATTCCTCGAATAGTTCGGTAACTTTTCCTTTTTTACTTATTATTTTTATTCGAAATTCTTCAACATGCTCTTTGCTTTCGGCAACAAAGCTTTCTATTTCTTTTAATAATTCTTCTATTTTACTTTTCATTATTTTGAACTAATTTTTACAAAGATAATAATCTGCATAAATATTGATGAAGTAATATGCAACCGAAATGGTTGAATAACCAATCATTTTAAACAGCAATATAAAGCTTGTAACAACACTACATTAAAAATTATCACTCTTTTCAATTGTTTGAATCTATTGTTATTGTTTTAACATTAAATGTTTT
>CANCPZ010000005.1 GCA_947380175.1 Bacteroidota bacterium
CCACTCTTCCTCGGTATTAGCCAAAAATCCATTTACTCCTTCATCAATTATACCAGGATTAACACCAACCGCCGACATGATGGTTGGCACTTCTAAAGCCATATAGGATAAACCTTTTAATCCGCATTTGCCTTTAACCCATTGATCATCAGGCAACGGCATTATTCCAATATCAAAGCTTGATAAAATTTCTACTTCGGTTGCACTCGACCAAGGTATTCCTTTTATATCAAGCTCTTCATTTTGGTATGTTTGGTCGCCCATTACCTTGAAAAAAACTTTATCAGGATATTTTTGTTTTATTTTGACTAGAAAAGGAATTGCATTCTCAAAGTGTTTAATTGTTGTTAAGCTACCGCTCCATCCTATGCAAATTTTTTGATTGTCTTTATATTCACTTTTTCGTTGAAATAAATTGGTGTTAATTGTTGTTGGAATAATTTTTACATTTTCATTAAATTGGTTAGCATAATCAGCTAGGTAATTATTACCTGCAAATATCAGGTCAGAAACAGCAATTATTTTTCTAGTTTTTTTTGCACTTTTCATCCATTGCCATATTTTGTTAGCTTTTGATGTGTCTAAAAGCCAAATGGAATCATCAAAATCAAAAATTGTTTTGGCTTTGGATTTACTGAATTGTTTTTCGAAAAATACGGAGCCTGTCATAAAAGCTTCGCGCTGAATAAATATGATGTCAAATTGATTAGAACGCCTAACATCTTTAATTCTTATTTTGAAACTTTTTAGTGTTATAAAAAATTTTTGAAAAATACTTCCTGTGCTATAAAATGCTTTGTCGTCCGATTCCGATAAAATAAAGGAAAGCTCACATTGATAGCCATTTTCTTGCAAAAAATTGAAATATTGTTCAAACCGATATCGCTGACTTGGTGAACGGTCGGGACGGTGAGCTGCTATGAATAATATTTTTGCCATTGTTTATAAAACACAAAGATAAAAAGTAAGAGGTTACGGCAATCATTTTTTATATCTTTGGCATCAAACTTATGAAAACAATTGATTTATTGTTCAAACGCAATATGCCTCGGTGGATTATTTTTTTCATCGACTTGTTTATTTCTTTATTTTCATTGGTATTGGCCTATTTGGTCCGTTTTAATTTTTCAGTTCCCCTTGTCGAAATAACCGCTTTCCCTTTGGTTTTTAGTTTAGTTCTTGCAATTAGGGCAGTTAGCTTTTATTTTTCCAAGACTTATCAAGGTATTGTAAAGTACACAAGTTCAAAAGATGCTCAGCGAATTTTTATTGTTATAAGTTTAGGGAGTTTACTTTTTGTTTTCATGAATCTTGTTTCATATAGATTTATCAATCAGAAATTTTTCATTCCATTTTCTATTCTTATAATTGATTATATGGCAACTACATTTTTAATGATTAGTTTGCGTGTAATGTTTAAAGCGCTTTACGTTGAACTTACTAATCCAGCTAAAGAAAAGCGCAGTGTAATAATTTTTGGTGCCGGAGAATCAGGTATTATTACTAAAAAAACACTTGATCGTGATGCAGGAACAAAATACAAGGTTCTTGGTTTTATTGATGACAATAAAAAGAAACAAGGTAAGAAATTAGAAGGTGTGACCATTTATGGGATCGAAAATTTAGATTTTTTGTTGCAAAATAATGATGTATCGAATTTAATTATTTCAGTGCAAAATCTTTCACCTGCTAAAAAACAACAAATAGTTGAAATTTGTTTAAATTATAGTGCCAAAGTGCTTACAGTACCTCCTGTTACCAATTGGATAAATGGTGAATTAAGTTTTAAGCAAATTAAAAAAGTTCAGATCGAGGAATTGCTTGAACGTGATCCTATTCAGCTTGATAAAGATGATATTAAAAAACAAGTTTCAAGCAAAATAATATTGGTTACAGGTGCAGCAGGAAGTATTGGAAGCGAAATTGTTCGTCAAGTAATTCGATTTAATCCTGAAAAAATTATTTTATTGGATCAGGCTGAATCGCCTTTGTATGAAATGGAAATGGAGTTGCAGGATAAATACAAGCAACAATCATACGAAATTGTGATGGGCGATATACGTAATAAAGAACGTATGGAAAATGTTTTTAAAACATTTAAACCGCAAATTGTTTTTCATGCAGCAGCATATAAGCATGTACCTATGATGGAAAATAATCCATCGGAATCAATTTTGACAAATGTGTTAGGAACAAAAATTATTGCCGATTTGTCCGTTGAATTTCAAGTTGAAAAATTTGTAATGATTTCAACGGATAAAGCTGTAAATCCAACAAACGTTATGGGGGCAAGTAAACGCATTGCCGAAATTTATACACAATCACTAAATAAAAATTCATCAACAAAGTTTATTACAACGCGTTTTGGAAATGTATTAGGATCAAATGGATCTGTAATTCCACGTTTTCGTCATCAGATTGAAAGTGGTGGACCTGTTACAATAACTCATCCCGATATTACACGTTTTTTTATGACCATTCCTGAAGCCTGTCAATTGGTATTAGAAGCTGGTTCGATGGGTAATGGTGGAGAGATTTTTATTTTTGATATGGGTAAATCTGTTAGAATTGTTGATCTAGCTAAGAAGATGATTAAGCTTTCGGGGTTAATTCTAGATAAAGATATCAGAATCACTTTTACTGGATTGAGGCCAGGAGAAAAATTGTATGAAGAATTACTTGCTAACCATGAAAATACATTGCCAACGCATCACAATCAAATTATGATTGCCAAGGTTAAAGAGTATGATTTTGTTTTGATTTCGTTAGCAATTTCAGAGCTTATAAGTCTCTTTGATAAACAAAATAACAAATCAATCGTTAAAAAAATGAAGGAGCTTGTTCCTGAATTTAAAAGTAATAATTCAATTTATGAAGAGCTAGATTAATATTAAATGAATCCTTTCAAACATAAAACACAAATACAAATTCGCTTTAAAGATATTGATAAGTTAGGGCATGTAAACAATGCCAATCATGTTACTTATTTTGAATTAGCACGTGTTGATTATTTTAATGCATTGGCTGATGAAGGGGTTAAAATTGATTGGGTAAACCAAGGTGTTATTCTTGCAAAAATAGAAATGGAATACAAGCAGCCTATTTTTTTGGAAGATAAAGTATTTGTATATACTTGGGTTTCAAGGGTGGGGTCAAAAAGTTTTGATATGAGTTGTACAATTGTTAGAGTTGTTGATGGAGTAGAAGTTGAGGCTGCAAAAGGTTTGGCAATTATTGTTTGCTTTGATTATAACAAAAACGAAAGTATTACTATTCCTGAATTATGGAAGGAAAAGATGTTGGGTGTGTGATTTTAAAAAGCTATCCATCTCCTCTAAAAAAGAGCTGTAGCTTTTCTTGTTAATTTATTATCCGTGCACTGTACTTTCTTTACCGTATTTTGCAATAAGCAATGCCTCAAATTCAATCCATTGTTTCCAACGTTTATCTACATCGATTCCTTCACCGTATTGACGTGCAAAGCCTATAAATGTGGTGTAATGCCCAGCTTCTGAAATCATTAAATCGCGGTAAAATTTTGCTAAGTCAGGGTCTTGTATGTTTTCTGAAAGTACTCTGAAGCGTTCACAGCTTCGGGCTTCAATCATTGCAGAAAATAAAAGTCTATCAACTAATGATTGTAATCTACTCCCGCCTTTATTCATAAATTTATAAAGTTCATTAACATAATGATCTTTACGTTCTGCACCTAATATTTTCCCTTTCGCTTTAATTATTTCGTGTACTTGTTCGAAATGTTCTAATTCTTCTTTTGCTATGGCAATAAGTGCTGTAACCAATTCGGTATAATTAGGATTATTTATAACCATTGATAAAGCATTTGTAGCCGCCTTTTGCTCACACCAAGCATGGTCGGTAAGTATTTCTTCAATGTTGCTTTCTACAATATTTACCCAACGCGGGTCGGTAGCTAATTTTAATCCTAACATAAATTAATCAATAAATTTTTTCATCAATGGGCCACTTGTCAAGCTTGTAACTAATGCCATTATAACGAGTGCAACAAATATTGGTTTTGAAATTAAACCGGCATTTAACGCAAGTGTTCCTAAAATAATTTCCATAGCACCCCGCGCATTCATACCAAAGCCAACTGCTATAGAATTGTTTTTGCTCATTCCACCCAAGCGAGCACCGATTGTGGCACCTATCACTTTTCCTAAAAAGGCAAGTATTAACACAATTGCAACAATTAATGGGTCAAAGTTTTCAATAAAGTTTACTTTTAATCCAATTGAAACAAAAAACAATGGGGCAAAAAAATTGGTTACAAATTGGTGGATAATTTCACGAGCTTGTTCTCGTAAATGAACACTGTCGCCAAATGCAATACCTGCAATAAATGCTCCTAAAATAGCATGGATGTTAATTGCTTCTGTGAATGCTGCCGAAAGTAAACAGATTCCCAAAGAAATAGATAATACTCCACCAGGCCAAGATAATTTTGTTTGCATCCAAGGCAATGTTTTGTCAATTATTTTTTTACCAATAGTAAGCATAAATAACCCGAACCCAATTATATACATAATGGTGTAACCCAAACTTAAATGGTCGGTTTGTGAGTGGTTTGTCATACTTAGTATTACTGAAAAGATCAACCATCCAATTAAATCATTAAACATTGCAGAAGCAATAATTACCATTCCAATATTTGTTTTAAATAGATTCATATCCATCAAAATTCTTGCAATTACAGGTAATGCAGATATCGATAGTGCTGTTCCAAAAAATAATGCAAATAATAATTTTGGTCCATGCTCATTACTAATCGAAAATATTTCAGGAAAGAACCAAGCAACAGCAAAACCTGTAAAAAATGGTATTATCATGCTAAACATGCTTGTATAAACAGCAACTTTACCTTGCTTTAATACTAGCGATAGTTGTACTTCCATTCCAGCAACAAAAAGTAACATGATAACTGATAAACTAAAAATACCATCTAACGCAATAGGGATATTTCCTGTTCGTGGAAATAAAAAATTAAAAAGTTCGGGATTAATCATTCCTAAAATTGTTGGACCTAAAATAATTCCAACAATCAATTCCCCCATAACAATAGGTAGTTTAAATTTTTTACCCAATTCGGCAAAAATTCGCGATATTATCAACATTGCACTTATTGATAAAAGCAAAACTATTAATTCGTTATGAGCAAGTTTAATCATCTATAAGCGAGAGTGAACAATTAATAAATTACATGGTAATTTTGCTAATATGTATTCGATATCATGTGTGAAAATCCTGTCAAAAACGTTCAAATGTGTATCAGGCGAATTTATTACCAATAGGTCAGCTTTTTTATCTTTTGCAAATTTACTGATTGCGTATCCAGGCTTACCTTTAATAATCTTGTCGGATACTTTAACTTCTCCATTATCTAGTTTATTTAAAATGCTTTGTAATGTTTCTTCCGATTCGTCCGTAATGTTTTTCTTTATTTCTTTTGTTTGAGGGGCTGTGCTACTGTCGGATAAAGCCATTGCTAGTCCGATAATATTTATTTCATTTACAACTATTAATTCTTTTGCTTTTATTTTTTTTGCAAGATAAAGTGATGTGTTAATGGTGTGAATAGTCTTTGGATTTTCAACTCCATTCACTACAATTTTTTTGAATTTTTGTGGTTGTTCGGATGGGTTGGTTAATAAAAGTACTGAGCATTTGGCTTTTCTACTTATATTCCTAGCTATAGAGCCCATATAAAATTTTAAAATATTTTCTTTTTCTAGCGCTCCAAGTATCAATAAATCAACAATGTTTAACTTGCATAATTTTAGAATGGTGTCAACTGGTTCCCCATCCATCCATATTACTCTTGATTGATTTGGATCTATGCCAACGTTTGCCATCTGCTCATCCAGCTCTTTTTCTTTTGCTGTTGTTTTATCACCAATATGTAGTAATAGTAACGATGCCTCTAAGGCATCTGTAAGCCGTTTCGCTTCTGTTAAAATAAACTGGCAATTAGGAGAAAAAGAAACAGCAACAGCTATTGTTTCAATAGGAAAAGAAGGGCGTTTTTTTAATTTATTTAAATCCATTTTGTAAAAATAATATTTAAGAATGTAAATATACTAATTATCGTATAGTGGTTTTTCGATTAAAAAAAGTATGGTTTTTAAAAACGTAATAAATTTAATTTTTTATAATAACAATTTAATTTCTTATTATTGGTAAAAATTGTCTAAGATATTTTAAATTTTATTTAGGCTAAAACAATTTATGGATTTAAATAATCTCGGTTCTAAAGAGGAAACCATCTTTACTAACAAAGTAAAGAATATAATTGCGGCATTTAATATTTCTGATAAAAAAATTATTGTTTCCCATGTCGGTGAACTTAACCAGGATAAGGTAAATACCATATCCACTATGGTTGAAACGCAAATGGAAAATTTGGGTGTAAGTAAAAGTGCTACAAAAAAAATATTTAATATCGTTATAGAAACTCTTCAAAACATTTTTATTCATGGAGAAAAAGATAAGAATGGCTGCCAAATGACTTATTTTATTATTGCTAATCAGCATAATGAGTTTATTGTTTATTCTGGAAATGTTGTAACCAACAAGTCTGTCGAAACGCTTAACAAGCGAATTAACTCCATTAAATCTTTGAATAATACAGATTTAAAAAATCTGTATATTCAGGTTCTTTCAAATGGCGAATTGTCTGCGAAAGGTGGTGCAGGTTTAGGGTTTTTAACCATTGCTCTAAAATCAGAAAATAAAATTGATTTCGATTTTGAAATGTTAAATAAAGACTATTCGTTGTTTTCACTGCAATCAAAAGTATTAGGTTAAAATTAAAAGATTGAAAAAAGCAGAAGTGCTTTGAATAAATTTTTATCATCGTTAACATTTTTTGTCATACGATGATGGGATCTGCGTAAAGTTGAATTTCTAATTTAAATTGAACAACCAAGTTTTTTCTGATTTCATGACCTATCATTCAGGGAAATCGTTTTTTAAGTTTTTTTACTAATAAAATAACCCGCTTGTATATTTGCTATTAATCCTGTTACTGGTACTTTAAATTAATTATCTATCTTTACCAAATAGGATTTTGTCTATAATTAAATGTTTTCCCTCCTTATTCCACTGAGCTGAGTTGTGAATATTTTAAAATCCAATTTCCAATCATTCTAATTAAAAAATCAAGCAAAAGATATTTGCACAATAAATTATAAAATTTAATATGACATTTGAAAATTTAAATATAATAGAACCAATTTGTTTGGCTCTTAAGGATAAAGGGTATACAGTACCTAGTCCTATTCAAGAAAAATCAATACCTTTTATTTTAGAAGGCAAAGATGTTTTTGGATGTGCGCAAACAGGTACAGGTAAAACGGCTTCGTTTGCTGTTCCTATTTTACAGATGTTTCATGCAAATCAACTAATAAAAAAAACATTTGGTATAAAAGCATTAGTTTTAGCACCTACCCGTGAGTTGGCTATTCAAATTGGCGAGAGTTTTTCGGACTACGGAAAAAATTTGAATATTAAACATACAGTAATTTTTGGTGGGGTATCTCAATTTCATCAAGTGAAGGCATTAGATAGAGGAGTAGATATAGTTATTGCAACTCCCGGAAGATTAATTGATTTGATGAATCAGGGGATTATTAAACTTCATGCTGTCAATTTTTTTGTTCTAGATGAAGTAGATAGAATGTTGGATATGGGATTTATAAGAGACATTCAACGGATTATTACTAAGCTTCCATTTAAACGACAAACCATTTTTTTTTCAGCAACAGTTCCTCCTGAAATTAAAAAATTAGCAGATAGTCTTTTAAATAATCCTGTTTCTGTTCAGGTAGCTGCTATTTCAGCTCCTGCCGAAACAGTTAAGCAGTCTGTTTATTATGTTGAAAAACAAGATAAAAAAGACATGTTGAAATTTGTTTTGGAAAAAGAAAATATAAATCACGCGCTTGTATTTACACGGACAAAACATGGTGCCGATAAATTAGTAAAAGATCTTGTAAAGGCTGGAATTACTGCTGAGGCAATTCATGGTAATAAATCTCAAAACGCTAGACAAAGAGCGCTTGAGTGTTTTAAAAACAGGACTATTCGCTTGTTAGTTGCAACCGATATAGCATCTAGAGGTATTGATGTGGATAAACTAACTCACGTTATTAATTATGAGCTTCCTGAAGTTGCAGAAACATACATACATCGAATAGGAAGAACCGGAAGAGCTGGTGCAGGAGGTATGGCAATTTCTTTTTGTGCAAGTGATGAAAAGGCTTATTTTAAGGATATTTTAAAACTTTTAGGAAAAAACATGGATGTGATGGAAGGCCCTGTTTTTGGAAACTCTAGGAAGCTGGATTTAGATTCTTCTTCAAGAAGGACGCCCCGTGTTCCTCGTACATCGAATAATAATCCTAAAAAGAGATTTTCTACAAGAAAAAGGACCTAAAAATTTTTTTTATTGGCCGAAAAAATAAAATCCGAACGATTTTCGTTAAAATGTTTTGCAGAATTAAAATAATAGTTACTTTTGCAAACCTAAAATATATAAAGTTATATTTAATGCGAAAGTAGCTCAGTTGGTAGAGCGCGACCTTGCCAAGGTCGAGGTCGCGGGTTCGAACCCCGTCTTTCGCTCCAAGAGAATTCATCTCTTATTTTTGAGAGTTTTTTTTGATTGCCGAGATGCCCAGGTGGTGGAATTGGTAGACACGCAGGACTTAAAATCCTGTGTCCATTGCGGACGTATCGGTTCAAGTCCGATCCCGGGTACACAACCGGACTTCTCTGACAAATTCAGAGAGTCCGGTTTTTTTATTCCTTCTAAAATCTTTGATGCGTGGGCAACACAGCCAATCACATCGTTTACAATCGGGGTTCGATAATGCTCTATTTTTGAATCATAGACCAAGCCTTTAGGAAATACTGTATTTTGAAAAATTTGCTTTTGATAATAATCGCTCAAAGCCCAAACAGGTGCGAGATTGGCGGATAGTTGGCAGGTAAATTGGATCAATTCTTTTGGGTTCGATAATTTTTGGTTTAGCTTTTCAAGGTCACCCAAAAGCTTCTCTTTTCGAACTTTCATTTCAGTCGAAAACTCCTCATAAATATCCAAACTTACTGCCCCAATTGCATGTCTTTTGCGGAGATTATAGAACTCTTCTTCTACCTCGTTTAATTTCAACGAAAGGGCTTTTTTCTCCCCTGTGTTGGTTTCTGTTAGGTTTTCCCAAGTATAGCGCAGTTGGATCGCCAAAGGCTCGATTTGGGCAGAATCTACCGTATAAGTTGCCAATAGCTCTTTGAACTTATCGTGCATAATATTGGTGCTTCGGTTTATCCGAATTCCGATTTTATTTACCTTGTAATAATACAGCCCTTTCTTTTTTACCAAATAGCCTGTAAATGGCGCACCACTTTCGGCATCTTTTACAAATACCTTTAATGGCAGGTTATCATTGGCTTTGTTACTTGTGAAGCCATCCGTCTTCTTTATCTCGTTTGCTCGTAAAAATAAATCCTCATCAATTAATGCCGGATGCCTTCCTTTTATTACTTCGCCATTCAATAAATTATGCGACATAAATCCGCAATAAAAAGGATTCTTAAAAATTCCGCCAAGCGTTTGTTTTGGCATGTTTAAACCTAAGTGTTTCAATTTTTCTATAATCTGTTCGTAGGTCATTGCATTGGCTCTCCATATAAACGCTTGTTTAATTAACTCTCCTTTTTCGTTTATCACAATGGTTTGCGATTCCATTCCTTTTACAAATGAATAACCTGTTGGCGCATTTCCAATCCAATCGCCACGCAGTAATTTCTCACGCATTCCATCAATTGTTTTTTGTCTTCGTAAATCGTTATCGTACTTACTAAAAATAAATTGAATGTTTTGTTGCAATGCTCCAGCGTGTGAGTTGGTATCAATGGGCTGTGTAACAGCCATAATATTAACTCCAGTTTTCTTTAATTCTCCTGCGATATAAATTGCACTATCTCCTGTTCGGCTGAAACGGTCTAAGCTATAAACTAAAATGAATGAAATTTTTTCTTTACTCGCTTTTACAAATTTGAGCATCCGACTAAATTCTTTTCGTTCATCGCTCTTCGCACTTTCATACGTTCCTCCAAAAAAGCCTTTTACATCGAGTTTGTTTTTTACAGCATAGTCAACACAGTATTTTTTCTGCCATTCCAAACTTTGATTGGTATCCATTTGTTCTTTAGAACTCACCCTTGTGTAGATCACACAATTTTGTATGCCTAAATCTTTTACTTCGTTGCTTTTGCCTTTGGCAAATTGTTTAAGCAACATCTCGTTCTCCTTCTTCATATATTTCACCTCCTTTAATTTGTTTTACTTTTTGTTGTTGTAGTTTCTGTTTCATATAAAGTTCATAAAACAGAATTGATAATTTTTCTAACGATTTAATTGTTTCTTCAGCGTGTTCGTCTGTATAGTTTTCAAAACCTTTGCAGTTCTTCAATTCGGCAATGGTCAATCGCTTGTGTACTTTCTCCTTCTTCTCAGCCATTGTGCCTCCCTACTCCTTAACAGTTATTACTTTGTATTTACGTTTGCTTCTTGGATCAGTATTTTCTACCAAGATTTTCTTCTCAACAGGTTCTTTGGGTTCATCTTCCTTATCTGTAATTCGGAACTCATTATTTTTTTTGTCAATTAAAATAAACTCTCGGTATTCCTTTTCACGCAGGATTCTGATGATAGCTTCCTGAGCAGTTTTACTTTTTGTTATTTCAAGTGGCTCATGTTTTTTAGATTTAAAAAGAACAAATACTTTTTTGTATTCACCTTCTTTAATATAATACAACAGCTTTCTTTCCTTTACAGTAAATAGGTGTAAGCCATTTAAATATTCAATTAAATAATCCTCAATTATAAATTTGAAAATCAAATCGGTTATGTTTACTCTTACTTGAGAATGAAATTCTTTTTTATAAAGTAGCTCTTGCGGATAATGATGTTCGTTCTCTTTAATAAAAGGGAACCACTCGCCATCGCTAAATACAATAAGCGATACCGATTTACGAGTTGCAATTGCTTCTGTAATTAAAATTTGCAGGTAATTAAAGTTGAACGGTAGTGTATCGTAGTCGGCAGTTTTATACTCCCCTGATTTAAAGAAATTCAAAAACTCTTCTTTTTCTTCACCTTCGTAGTTTTTTAATACATCCATGTGGTTAACGAAGTTTTCAAATAACTCCTTTAATGGCAATGCTTCATAAACATCATCCGTTATTTTTTTAATAACCGGAAGTTGAATGCCAAAGGATCGTAATTCATTCACTACCTTAATCCATATAAAATCTACAAAACTAAATTTGCGATTGCTTTCTTTTTTTTCTCTTGAAAAACGGATGATTCCCTTTTCATCCCAATGATTAAGCACACGGTAATTTACTCCGGTATCTTTTGCGCTTAATTTTTCTTCGCAAAGCAATTCATATAACTCTGCGAGTTTATCAATGCTTTTGGTGTCTATAAACTCTTCTAATTTTACTGAAATCATGCTTCCTCCTTTATTAAATGGTTTTTCGTTTTATTATACACAAATGTAAGACAATACAAACGATAATTCCAAGCAAATGTTTCGGCATTTTTATCAAAATCAGTAAATAATTGCTAAAAATCGGTAAATCATAGAGTTAAATATTTATATTGATAATCAAGTATGTAAGTCAATAATAATCAAAATTTGATGCCGGAACGATCAAAACTATTGTGGGATTAATTGGGGATGATTACATTTGCCGTAAGAACTCTATAAGACAAGATTAAGAACATTATAAGAGAAGTATTAGAACAGTGTAGTACAACATTAAGAACTCCATAAGAAACATATTGCGGAATAATTGGAAACACATTGGTTTAAGCACAAAACAACGATAAACTGATAGTAAAATGAAAGATTTAGCGATTAAATACTTAGAAAAACTGGTACTTCAACAGCAAAGTAAAGATGAATTGATTAATAAAATACTGCAATTACAGGAGCGTGATAAAGATTTAGTAGATAGATACAGCAATTTGTATAAATCCAAGAAAGAAAGCGATAAAAGCTACCAAGAACGGATCAAAGAATATGAAGACCGTATTGAAGAAGTATTTAAAATGCACACGCATGGGCAAATTATTACCGAAGAGTATAAGCGTTTGGTTGATTTGAAGCTTGGCAACACCTACAACATTAATGCTACGTGGATTGATAAAATTGTTTTTGTTTTAAAAGCTGCCGGAAGACCTATGCGATCTGCCGAAATTATTGATGTGCTTTTAAAAAACGATATGACCTTCCGTACCCTTACCGATCATCAAAAAGGCTTATCTGCTCATTTAACTAAAGCTTTAAAGTATGGAAGGGTAATTGGAGAAAAACAAGCCGGTCAAAACGGATATTTGTTTTCTTTGCCAACCGATACAATAAAAAATTCTCTCGATAAAAAGTAGTTATGATTGAGCCATTAAAAAACTTAAAACGATGCGAACGTTGTGGAACCTCCTTCAAGTGTAACGCAAACGATATATCTAACTGCTTTTGTAAAAACATTGCTTTATCTGAAAAGGCAATGGAAACAATCAGTAAAAATTTTAAAGACTGCTTGTGCGAAACGTGTTTACGTTATTTTCAGAACAAAGCACATTAAAATTGCATTGTGGGGCAATTGAAAACATATCTTTTGTTATTGGGGAGCATTTGGAATTGATTGAGAAGCAATTGGGGAGTATTTGACAACACTTATTTATCAATGTGTTTTAATTGGGGAGGAATTGGAAAAACGTTGGTTTTATTGAAATGTTTCAATTTAGACAAGTCAAAATGAATTTATAAGATATTCCTGCTCTAATCCTTTTTTATGTTTATGAATAATTTTGATTAAAGAAACTAAATTTTCATTATTTATCTTACTAAGATCAGGTTCTCTATAAATTTGAGTATTATAATTATTTGAATTGCCATTTTCTTTAATCATTTTTTCAATTTCATCAGGGATAAAGAAGTCTGCTTTAGTGCCAATATGTTTTTGGTATTCATTTAAAAAAATATTAATTCCTTCAAAATCAAAATCTCCAAAATGTAAATAATTGTTGGAAGTATTTTTTATCCATTTAACCAAATCCTTATTTTGAGGATATCGAGAAACAAAAAGTGGGGTAATGTTTTTAAAAAATCTATCCTGTTTATTTATGTATCTGAAGTTCTCGGGATTTTCTATTCCGATAATAGTTATATTCTTTGGAATAGTAAAAGTCTCGAAATCGTATATAAATGTAAATGTCCCTTCAATTGGATTTATTACTGTAGGAATATTGTTTATTGTTGCATTTACCGGCTGATAACAATTTACCAAAAAGCCTTTGAATGTTCTAATGTTTTTAACTTTTGAATTTGATGAAATTTCTATTGCCTCGCTACGGGTTAGTTTAGGGTTGTTTATTTGGTCGATGTATTGATTTAGATTATTTATGCCAAATTCGGTACGCAAATAATTATTCAAGTTTTCAGCATTCTTTATAAAATACATTCGCTTTGACTTACTAATGTTTCTATATTGAATAGCCCCATCCTCAACCATTTTTAAAGCTATTGATTGCTTTAATTTACTTGACTGGACTTCTTCCCCATCAAGCATTTGTTTCACTTTCTGCGCTATGCCTATTGGAAGTTTCACTCTTGATTGAAGTTTGTTATTAATCGTTTTACTTTCGTGAAATTTTTATCGTCTTTATACAATTGATAAATATGTTTATAACCTAATGCATTATTTTCTTCTGGAGAACCGTTAATCAAAAATATGTTTCTCTCATTGGCAAATTTCAATAAGCCTTTCATATTATTTGAATGAAGTTTACCAATTTCGTCCATCATACAATGTAAATTAAAGTCTTTAAATTGTTTGGACGATTCTCCTTTAGACACATTCAAAAGCATAATGTTTATCATCGCTTTTACCAAAATACCTGTTCCTTCACTACCAACACGGTCAAGTTTTTCTTGCCAACCTGTATCGTTTTGGTTTTCAATAATTCTAAATTGCAATTCAAACGAATCTGATAAAGTTATTTTGTCTTTTTTGGACTCAGTAATTGTTTTTAAAAGAGCCTTCAACAACTCAATGGCTTGTTTATTTTTTTTATCAATGTCTTGAGTTGCAAAAAGATTGTTTGCGCCTAAAAACTGGTTTTCATTATTGAATTTATCTATGTTTATTAAATAAGATACAATTTTGTTGCTGCTTTCTACCCAACGCAATTCTATTTTTTTGATTGCTGTAACAAACGCTCCTTTATCAACAAAATCATTATTTATTTTCGTGATGGTTTTCTGAATCGCTCCACCTTTTGACATTAAATTACCAGTCTCTTTACCAATAGTATGAATTATGTAAGCAAATCTTTCGTTTACATCCTTTTCAAAGCGTTCAATTTTATTTTCTTCTATAAACTCATTCAGTTCGTCAGCGAATTGTAAGTATTCTTCTGATTTAACAAAACTTGTTTTGAATTTAAAAATATTGTCAACCGAGAAACTACCTGTGAATTGAATTACTTCGTCACGTAATTCAGCTAATCTTTTGGTATATGAGTTGTCAGAAATATTAATTGACTTAATAATTTCCGTGCAATTTTTATCGGTTTTGTTTACCTCTTTTGCTTCTTTAAAAGCAAAAGGAATATTTTGATAAATTTCAGTTTTAATAAAAGACTCGTACTCTTTTAAATCGGAAATATATTCTGCGTTTTTTAGGTTGAATTTTTTTAATAGTTCTTCAATAGTTTCAATATCTATTTTTTGCTTTTCTTTTTGCTGCTGATGCTTATCTTCCTCTACTTTTAAGTTCTTCTCAAAAGAATCTTTTTGATTATTAAAATCTCCTACCTTATCAAACAATTCTCTTTTATCTTTTTCATATTCAATTAAAAGTCTATTGTTGTTTTCAATAAATTTTAATTCTGTTTCAACAGCTTCAAGGTTACTATCAATTTCTTTAATTTTTTTCGTGTCGGCCCCCTTATTTGCTAATTCTGAGTGTTGACTTTCTTTTATTTCTTTTTGTTTTTGAGCATAATCAAGAATTGATTTTTTAAGTTCTTCATCAATTTTGATTTGTAATACTTCGACCTTTAGTTTTTCTTCATCAATTTTTTTGTCTTTTTCCTTTTCTTTTTCCTTTTCTATCTTAATTATTTCCTTCTCAATTATTTCAAGAGCGTCCTTTGCATTTAATTCTAATGTTGTCGCTTCGCCAATTTCACTATCAATTTTGGCTAAATCTTTTTCTTTTTCGGCTTTTGCCGATTTTTCAAAATCAATCAAAGCTAATTTTGCAGCATCTTGTTTTGATGCGTTTTGTTCGCTGTGATAAGTATGTTCCTTTACTTCCTCTTTATATTCTTTGATTTTAGGAAGATATTTGCTTTTTAATTTTTCTAAATCATTTTCTAAAATTATTGTTTGTTCAGCGATATTATTTTTAACAACCTCTATTTCTTTTGTTAAATCTGCCTTATCTTTTTGATAGTCTGCAATCGTTTTAATATTGTTGTTTATTTCATTAAGGTTTAACTCAATTCCATAAAATGTAGCCGATTTAGCTAATAATTTTGGCGATAAAGATGAGTTAAACAATACGTTTTTATCATTATTAATTACTTTCCCTATTGTTTTTTCCCATCCTGAGTAATTATCGTTTAACCAGCCGAATAATGAATCTTTGCTATTAGCTATATTGAAATTTATCTCGTCAATTTTTGCTTGAAAGACTTGAATTTTGTCATTCAATTTTTCAATTAGCCTTGAATAAATATCTCGTTTGCTTTGCTCTTCTAATTCAAATTGCTTTTGTATTGACTCTATCTGAGTTTTAAAATGTTTAATTTGATTCTCATTTGTTAATTTAGAATTTATCAAGTCTGTTATTTCAGACTTTTTGCTTTCTATTTCTATGTCTAAATAACGCTTATGTTTTATTTCAGTTTTTTTGTTGTATAATAATGAGATTGTTTTCCTTTTCTCTTCCAAAAATATTTTTGCTGTTTCAAGTCTTTCTTTATGTTCTTCTTTTATTTGCTTGATTATTTTATGATGCAATGTATTTGCCTCATCTTTAAAAGAGAGGAATTTAGATTGAATATTATTTTTTTCTTCCTTTTTTATGTTTTCAAATCCTTGCTTTTGATTTTCAATTTCCTTTAATAAGGCATCAAATCGCTGGGTTAGTTCTGTGAACTGTGCGGAAAGAATTTGTTTTTCGTTTAATAAACTTCCCTGATTAGAAAGCAAAACGGGTTTCTTTGATGCTCTCTGTATAATTTCTTCAATGTTTTTTTGCTTGTAATCATCCTCCTTCTCTTTAGCTTTATCAATATTGCTTTTTAAAACTTTTATGTCCCCAAGTATTTTATCTCTTTTCTTTTGAAAAACTTCGTTTAGCTCTGTAATCTTTTTTAAAAGTGTGGTCTTTTTACCTTCCTGTAATTCTAATTTTTCTTCGAGTTTTGGTTTTTGAACTTCAATATTATTTATTGCCCAAGCTAATTCCTTTGATAGTTGATATTTTTCTCGTTCTAAATGTTTTAATGTCGTGTGTAATTTTGCAATCTGTTCGGCTTGCTTCTTTACTATTTCCTCACCATTCTTATTTTTTTCTGTCCATTTTTTTATATCGGTAAGCTGTGCATCAAAGCTTTTAAGCTCGTGGATGTATATTTTCAAATCTATTTCTATATCATCATCGCTTAACGATTTTATAATTGTTTGTTTTATAAATTCAGCTTTTAATTCCGCATTTAACAAGACATTCTGAATCGTTCTTGGAATATTTTGATACTGTTTACTTTCAAGTAAGGCATATTTTCTATATTCTTTTTTACCATCATTGTTGCCATATAAGATGTCTCTGTAATCTTCGTATCTATCAATTTTGTTGGAAGATGCAATTTGATTTATATTGAGTTGTTCCTTTATTTGCTCCCAATTTTCGTAAGCTTTATTTTGCTCATTAATAAACAAACTCTGTTTGTATTCGCTGTCAAAAAAGCGGAAACAAATTTTACCCAAATGTTTATAGCACAATGCCGAGTATGTGCCAGTTTCTTTTGCTATTTCATAAATAATGTATGAATCGGCAGTAGGGAAATAATATTCACTAAATGATTTTTTATCATTTTCAATCCCTAATTTTTGTGTATCAGCATTATAAAAAAATAAAATTGCTCTTAACAAAGTGCTTTTCCCAACGCCTTGCGTACCAATAAAATGCACATTGCCGCCAACTTGCACTTCGGCATACTTTACAGATGCACTGTTTATTAATATTACTTTATTCAGGTATCTCATTCTGTATTTCTTCAGGGATATTAATACTTAAAATTAATTGTTCAACATACTTGAAAGCAGCAACGACCTTATATTGATTACCAATTTCATTTTCTAATTCTACGAACCCTTCCTTTTCTAATATTTTTATAAGCGAATTTATTTTTTCGTCATAACTCTTTGCATCTCCAATATGCCTTTTTAAGTTATCTAACTTATCTCTGAGGCTAATATCAACCCTAATTTTAACTTCTATATCGTTTGGATAAAAGCGATAACCATTCGTGAATGAATTATCATACGATTTAAGAAAGTCAATTAAATCAATCCATTTTTCAGCTCTAAGGATTTTATTTTCTATATCTATTTTACCTTCTCGTTTTGAAAAATAAAAGTGGTCTTCGCCTTTTTCTAAAACAAAATTAATGGCTAAAAAATAGTCGTATAAAACATCCTCATTCTCTTTAATAATATCATACAACCTACAAATATGTTCATCTGTACTGTTGGAACAAACAAATTGCCCCTTGCTTAGTCGTTCAAATATATCGTTGGTTTTCTCAGGTATATTCATATTTTATTTCGGGTAAATCATTGCAAATTCTATATCTTCTTTTCTTGTATAATTGTCGCTATTATTAAACTCATTCTCATAAACAGAAGCTAATCTGCAAAAAAGAGTAACCCTTTCACCAAAATCAACTTCTCTTGGAAATTTATAACTCATAATGAAATCAAACAAATGATTACCTGATGCAATAAATCCTCTTTTAACTTCTTCAATATTTATAAAATACTCTTGTTCTACTTCCGTTTGAAGATAGTTATCTGAAATGATTTCAGATAGTTGAATAACTGGTTTGTTTTCAGTTTTAAACTTCCTAATGGCTTTATCTATAATATCCCGTCCCTCATCTGTTTGCAGATAGTCGATTGACAATTTGGTTGAGAATTGCAATTTATTTGAAAAGAGCAAGGCGTTATTATTTATTAGAGTAGCTTCAAAATTTGTTTTAGATTTTAATTCAAACATATCTCTCAAATACTTTACCTGCTTTACCTTCTCAAGTAATTGAGTTTTATGTTTTGTTTGATTGATGTATTCAATAATTTGATTGTGGGTTTCACTGATATTATGTCGTGCATCCGCCAACTGTAATCTAAGTTTATTTACAATTTGATTTAATTCAATATCTGAAGCAGTTTTAAAAAACGTTAATTCGTCATTAGTAATTAAATCGTCTGTTTGCTCAATTAAATCTTTGATTTGCGTTCTCTTTAGATCAAAATTTTCAAGTCTGTCTATTTTGATTTTATAATTTGATTCATATTTAAACGTGTTGTCAATATTTCTATTAAGGTCAATAATACTTCTGTTGATTATTCTCCCAATTTTTTGTAAAGCTGATTTTGTTTGTTTTAGATATGAAAATTGTTTGTCTGCATTGTTTTCCTTTAAGTAGAAGTTTATACTGTCTTTTACAAGCTGAATGCTCTCTTGAATAAACGCGGTGCTTATTTGTTCGTTTACCTCAAGTACAAGTTCAAAAAAATCTAAATATTGCTCATCAATTTCAAGATAAGCACCATTTTTCCTAATAACTTCAGTTTCTATAAGCTTTTCAACTCTCTCAACATCTCCCAAAACTTGAACTGCCATATCATACTTATAGGAAAAGCTATTTCGCTTCTCAAACATTTCTGATAGCAATTCTTTAGACCAGTCAAGAGTCTTAATAAGTTCCTTTATGTTCTTAAAAACGGTCATTTATAAGTATGAAATTTAGTTAAAAAAATGGTCTCTTTGACAGCTTCATTTTAAAATAATATGGTTTAATCGTTCAGTCCTTTTATTACTTCAACAACTAATTTAAATCGCTCCACCAAAGTATCGCCATTATCTCTTACTTCGTACATTGAATCAATTTCTTTTTCAGAAAATCCTTTTAAACGACTCACTAAAATTTCGTTCAATTTAGTTGATAATTCTGGACTTCCCAAAGTGATATTTTTAATTTGTCTGCCAAGCAAACGTGCCGATGCAAGTGTAAGTTCAAAGTCATCTTTTATCAAGTCCTCGTGTTCAACGCCTTCAAATAATTGGTCTCCGGCTATATCTCCATAATTTTCTAACAGGAAATAAAAATCCTCTAAATCTTTTGATCGTCTATCGGGCTTTTCGTGAAACGCTATTAGTTTTAAAACGCATAAACCGGGCAGGGTAACAACTTTAAATTCGCCATCTACAATTTTGGCATGAGCCACCGCTTCCTTAGTACCATAAACAGAAAGTTCGGTAGGCGGATTTTCTAACAAAACTTCTCCATCTTTTTCGATACCACCAAAAGGAATTAAATCAATTGTTCCGTTAAAATAAAAGCGGTAGGGTTCTTCCTCATCTCTTTTAAAGCCATAGGTTTCAACTAAATCTTTAACAAGGGTTTTGTATTGCTCGTGTTCGTTTATGTAAATGCAAAAATCAACATCTTCCGTAGTTCGCTTTTCGCCAAGCGCAATATGATCCGTCCACAAATCTCTTGCACGTGCGCCAATTAAATAATAGTCGATACCGTACTTTTTAAAAGCCAGTTCTAATACTTCAAAAGTCTCTTTAAGACCTTCATTTTTTAATCGTTCAAAATTTTTCTTTAAAAAGCTCATTGTATATTTTTTGTGCTGTTTCAATACAGCGGTGGTCGCCTGTATTCATTAAATCTGTATAAATCAATAAAGGCGGAACAGTATTATCGTTTACTTCATCGTGCTTCCAAAACTTTTTGTACACCTTAACATTTCCTTTGGGATCAGGGATTAATCGGTAATGCTTTACCAAATCGTTTCTTGTTTCCAGCGTATAAAGTGTAAGCACGGCAGGTTTTAAATAATCAGTAAATAAATTTCCGGCAGGTTCGCCACCCCACCAGGTTTTACCTTGTTTTATTGGGAGCCTTTTCCAATTTACAAAATCTTCCTCTTTTAAAAATCGGAAGGTTCCTATTTCCAATTCGGGCTTTAATTTTTCTGCATACTTTATCATCCAAGTATTCAGCAATTCTTTTTTATCGGTTAGTTTATACTCACCTTTATTCATTTTTAAAATGAAGCCTTTTTCTTTTAAGCCATTTAAAATATAATTAACGTTGCCTAAAGCTATTTCTGCTTGTTGTGCAATTTCACGGTAGGGGGCATTTATTAAAGTTTCGTCACGTAAAAAATCAAACAACACTTTTAATCCTGTTTTTGTAAATGCACGATTAATTTTTTCCTTCTCTTCGGGTAGTGTTTTATTCGCATCAATCCATAAGAAGGTTTTACCAAACTTCAACCATATATTTCCGTTGGTTTCCAAATAGGCGATGTTGTGATTTCGCAGCTCTTCTTTTATTTTCGGAAAAATTTGATCTGCAATAATGATGAGTGGAGCATGATCTTTTGCTAATTTATAAATCAGAGGAAGGTTGATTGTGCGCAGGTTGTTTTTAACCTCTGCGTTTAGTTTTATGAGAGTTTCGTCAAGCGTAAACTCAATTTGCCCATCCACTCCGTTGTCGGCTCTATTTAAGGCAATTGGCTTCCACTTGCCCTTTATTTGGGCAGTTCTTTGGAGGTTTTCCAAAGCCATAATTGCAGTGTTGTGTTCTTTCATGTTCACCTCTTTAAATTAGTTCACGCATTCGTGAACAAACAAATATAGTGAACATTTTTGAGATGACCAAATTGTTCATGTTTTGCCCATGTTCACGCATTCGTGGACTGGTTATTTATAAGTGGGAAGATGTGAATTCAAGCATAAAGGAGAAGATGTGAACGAGTATAGAATTCCTTTAGAATTATTGTCGAGATTTGAGGGATGAAAATTCTCCTAATAGAAGACGATCCCGATTTACGAAAGTCAATTAAACAATATTTACACCAAGAAGGGTATATAGTTGAATCAGCATCAGATTTTGTAAAAGCATCGGAAAAGGCAGGGGTTTACGATTACGATTGTGTTTTGGTTGATATAACACTACCTAAAGGGAACGGTTTAGATATTGTAAAACTGTTGAAAGAAAACAATTCGAAAGCCGGAATTATAATAATTTCAGCTAAAAATTCATCTGACGATAAAATTAACGGGCTTGATTTAGGGGCAGACGACTATTTGGCTAAGCCCTTCAATTTAGCAGAACTGAATTCACGAATTAAGGCACTTATTAGGAGACGAAATTTTGATGGCAACAAAGCCATTGTTGTAAATGAAATAACAATTATCACCGATGAGCGAATTGTTAAAGTAAATAATGAACAAGTTGCTTTGACTGCAAAAGAATACGATTTACTTCTATTCTTTATCTCAAATAAAAACCGAGTAGTATCAAAAAATTCAATTGCCGAGCATTTGTGGGGTGACGACAGCGACCAAATGGATAGCCACGATTTTATCTATGTGCATTTGAGAAATCTTAGAAAGAAAATGGCAGAAAAAGGATGTGCTGATTATGTGCAAACAATATATGGAATAGGATACAATTTTAAAATAAGCTAATGAAATTAATAAGTAAAACGATTTTATATTATCTACTGATAAGTCTTCCACTACTAATAATAGCGGGCTTGCTATCTTACGTTTTGATTAGAAATGAGGTTAGAGATGGGACAGATGAAACGCTGTTAAGAGAAAAAAACAATGTTGAAAATGTATTAAAATCAATTCAAAAGAATCAAATAATTTATCTAAGTGCAGATAGCCTTTCATTCACAACGCCAATTAATAAATCAAATACTGGTGTTTCTTTTTCCGATTCGCTTATTTTTGATAAAGCAGAAATGGAAGAGGTAAATTATCGGTTTCTAAAGAGTTATTACAAATTAGATAATCAAAATTATTTAATTAAAATAGCTAAGCCAACTTTTGAAGAGGATGAATTAATTGAAGGACTATTGTCGGCATTCGCTTTAATAATTGGCTTTTTAGTAGTTGCCTTTTTTATTGTTAATTGGTTGTTATCGAAAACACTTTGGAAACCATTTTACAAAACGCTTGCAGGACTGAATAACTATGATGTAAAAAAACATGAGCCGTATATTTTTGAACCAGCTTCAACTGCTGAGTTTGACCAACTGAACAATGCTTTAAATAAAATGACCGAAAAAATATATTCGGATTTTAAATTGCAAAAAGAATTTACTGAAAACGCATCTCACGAAATGCAAACACCTTTAGCAGTTGTAAAAGCAACTGTTTCATTAATGATGCAGTCGCCCAATTTGAAAGAGGAGGAGATGAATCAACTACAAACTATTGAGAATACCTTAAGAAAATTAAGCGCACTTAACAAAACGCTTATTCTATTGACTAAAATAGAAAATAATCAATTTCAAAAATATGAAACTGTAAATTTGAAAGATGTAATCACAAAAACTTTAAATAATTATGCAGATTTAATTGAGGCAAAAAACATTGAACTTAAATCTGATTTATCGAAGGAACTAAAGATTGAAATTAACCCAATACTGGCTGATGTTTTAGTTTCAAATCTGCTTCAAAACGCAATACGACACAATAAAGAAGGAGGGAAAATAAGCGTAACTATAAAAGGAAAAACTTTGCTTATATCGAATAGTGGTGAACCATTGACAATAAATCAGGAGGATTTATATGTGCGTTTTAAGAAAAACGATTCCTCTAAGGATTCTTTAGGACTCGGTCTGTCTATAGTTAAAAGTATTATTGACAGCCACGGCTATTCTATTTCCTATGGTTACAATGATTTACTTCACATATTTAGTATTCAATTTATCTAAAGATTTCCTTTAGAATTGCTACATATCTTTATATTACAAAAAGAATGAAAAAATTAATCTTATTTATATTACTAGTTACTTTTGGAAGTAATTTTCTCTATTCTCAAACGGATCTGAATTATTATATTAATGCAGCTAAGCAAAATAGCCCGTTAATAAACGACAATCAAAATCAAACAAAGGTAAATCAATTAGAGGCTGAAAGATTAAGGGCGTTTTATACCAAACCACAAGTTGGTGTAACAGCGAATTACATATTCTCCCCAATCATTAATTTGGATAATAATCAAGCCAAATTTGAAACTAACTCATCGGGGGCAGATAAATATCTAGGATATGATTTTGCAGCTGCGAATGGCGGGCAATACCAAGCACTTCTAAATGTAACACAACCCCTTTTTAATAGCCAAAAGCTTAAGACAGCCACTAATCAAATAGATGTAATTTCTCAGATAAATCAAAACAATGTGAAACTTTCTAGCCACGATATTGAAAAGATTGTAACGGATCAATATATTCTTTGTTTGCAGGGGCTAAGACAAACTGATTACACAAATTCAATGTTGAATATTCTTTCTGAACAAAAGGAAATAATTAAAAAACTAGTTGAAGCAAGCGTATATAAACAATCTGATTTAAGTTTATTAAATATTGAGTATCAAAATTTCCTCTTTCAACAAACATCATTTCAAGCCAATTACAAAAGAGATTTAATGGATTTGAAAATAATATGTGGGATTAAGGATACCACATTTGTTATTTTAAGTGAATTAGATCTTAAACTAACGTCAAACACAGATAATTCATTATTTAATGAAAAATATCGTCTTGACAGTATGAATTTAGTTACTTCAAAAAATATTTTAGAACTAAAATATAAACCGCAAGTAAATTTAATTGCCAATACAGGGCTTAATGCAGTTTACGCACCTACCATTCCAAATCGTTTTGGTTTTAATGCAGGCTTAAGTTTTGCGTATAATTTTTTCGATGGAAAGCAAAAAAATATTAATCGCAACAAAACAGATATTTTACTCAAATCCGTTTCCTTTTACAAGGAAAATTTTGTTACTCAAAATAATATGCGCAAAACAAAGATACTAAACGAATTGCAGTCATATACAAGCCGCATTAATATAGCGGAGCAACAGTTAAAGGAATATGGCACACTATTAAATTTATATAAAAAAGAAATCCTAACTGGACAGCTGTCTATTATTAATTATGTAATGGTTCTTAAAAACATGGCTACTATGCAAAGGGACAATACTATTCTATCTTCTCAAAAACAATCATTAATCAACGCATATAATTATTGGAATTGGTAAAACGCCTATTATGAAAAAATTAATATATATACCTATACTGTTTAGTGTTGTCTTTTTAATTAGCTGTAAAACAGCTCCAAAAGAGTTAGACGAGACGGAAATTCTAAATCCAAAATCAATTATCGAAGTTGTTGCAATTAAATATGGAACAGTTGATGATGAACTCGTTTTGTCGGCTACGACAGTTTATCTTAAAAGAAATGTTGTTACAGCCTCTATACCAGCTTTTATAACGAATGTAAGAGTGAAGCTGGGTGATGCAATTAATAAAGGAGATGTTTTATTCGAACTCGAATCAAAAGAAAGAAGAGCATTGGGTAGTAACATGTCTAAACTGGATACTTCTTTAGTCAACTTTGGTTTAATTAAAATTAGAGCATCAGCAAGTGGCATTATTAGCACTTTGGATAAGCAACAACCTGGCGATTATGTGTTGGAAGGCACGCAGCTATGCACCATTGCGGAAAGTAGCGATTTAGCATTTCAAGTAAATGTTCCTTACGAATTCACGTCATTCGCAAAACCCGGAAAGACATGTGTTATTCAGTTACCTGATAATACTACTCATAGCGCAGAGTTCATAAAATCTTTAACTGCAATGAATGCATTGGCTCAAACACAAACTATATTGGCAAAGGTCAAAGAAAATTTATTTCTTCCTGAAAACATGATCGTTAAAGTAAGTATAGTTAAAGGATCTACAAGTAATAAACAGATTCTTCCAAAAACTTGCATCCTGAGTGATGAAATGATGAAAGAGTTTTGGGTGATGAAATTAATTAATGATAGTACAGCTATAAAGATTCCTATAATAATAGGAAATAAAAATACAATTAGTAGTGAAGTAATTTCTCCTCAATTTGAGCCAAATGATAGAATAATTAGTAGCGGTAATTATGGCTTGGCTGATACCGCATTAGTTAAAATTGTAGTTGGAAAACAATAAGCGATATGAACCAAGAGAATAATTATTTTAAAATATTTTCAAAACCAATTTTATTTATTGGCTTACTGTTGCTTATGGCAGGTATATTTTCATATACTCGAATGCAAACCAATTTATTTCCTGAAGTTCTGTTTCCTCGTATTACAGTAATTGCCGATGCAGGTCAATTGCCCATCGATAAAATGATGATTACTGTTACTAAACCATTAGAAAGTGCTGTAAAGAAAGTAAAGGGAGTAACAATAGTAAAAACAAATACAAGCAGAGGAGCAACAACAATTGATGTGTTTTTTGAATGGGGTGTAGATATATATAATTCAAAAGCACAGTTAGAAAGTAGAATCAATGAAATTAAAAACTTTTTGCCTCCGGGTGTAAACGTTACCTCAGAAGCGATGAACCAGTCTGTATTTCCCGTTTATGGATTAACTTTAGAAAGCAAAACCCACAGTCAAGTTGCATTGCGCGATGAGGCAAATTTGATGTTGCGCCCTTTATTATCACAAATAAATGGAATATCAAATGTTATTGTTAGAGGAGGTAAAGCAAAAGAATATGTTGTTATTCCTGATGCTATAAAATTATCTTCTTTAGGCTTATCACCAAATACTTTAATAAATGTTTTTAATAATAACAATTTCGTATTATCAAACGGTTATATGTCCGATTATAAACGATTGTATTTAAATCTTACCGATACTCGTGTAAATGATATTGACGAATTAGAAAATGTTATTTTAAAAAATGACGGTAACAGAATTATTAGACTAAAAGATGTTGCAAAGGTTGAAATACAAGAGCAACAAGAGTTCATTAAAATAAATTCAAATGGCGGAAGTGCAGTTTTAATTGATTTGGTGAAACAATCAGGAGTTAACCTACTTGATTTTTCTAAAGACGCAGAGAGCAAAGCTGATGAAATCAGAAAATTACTACCAAAAGGTTATGTTCTAAAATCTTATTATAATCAAAGTGCTTTTGTTGGTGATAGTATTAGTAGTGTGATTGAAACGATTTATGAAGGTTTGTTCTTAGCCATAATAGTAATGATTCTTTTCCTTCGTTCATGGAGGGCAAGTTTAGTAGTAATGCTGACTATTCCGGTAACACTTGCGTTCACCATGTTGATCTTGAACATTGTTGGCATAACGATTAATATAATGTCGTTAGGAGCTATTGCTGCATCAATAGGCTTGATAATTGACGATGCCATTGTTATTATAGAACAAATTTATCGTGGGCATGAAGATCACCCAGAAAAAAATAAGTATACCATTGTCAAAGAATCAATAAAAGGTTTGTTTCCAGCTATGGTCGGATCATCATTAGCCACAATAGTTATTCATTTTCCTTTCCGATTAATGAGTGGTTTAGCGGGCTCTTTTTTTAAAGAACTATCTGACACCATGCAAATAACAATGATTACTTCATTTTTAGTTACTTGGTTATTGTTACCTGTATTCCATTTAATTATTGGCTACAAGGCATCACTTAAACCACATCATCATGATGCTGACCTAGCGGTGAAAAAATTACGCTGGCTCACTTGGTTCTTTAAAAAACCAGCGATTGCTTTTCTATTTGTTATCGTGCTTGCTATTTCGGCTTGGACGGCTTCAGGGAAATTGGAAACAGGCTTCTTACCAGATTTAGATGAAGGTTCAATTGTATTAGATTACTTTTCACCACCGGGAACATCATTAGAAGAAACGGATAGGCTGTGCAGAGAGATGGAAAAAATAATTTTGAAACATCCTGATATTGAAACTTACTCGAGGCGAACAGGAACAGCGATGTCCTTTAGATCTGTTCAGCCGACAGAAGGTGATTATTTAATTCAATTAAAAAAAGATAGAAAGAAAAATACCTTTGAAGTTATTTCAGATTTAAGGAACGAAATTGGGGCTTCGGTTCCTGTTATGGATATTTCATTTGGGCAACGAATTTCAGATTTATTAGGTGATTTAATGAGTACCTCGAAACCCATCGAAATTAAAATATTTGGCGATGATTATGCAGTATTACGTGAGCTATCCTCAAAAGCAGAGCCAATTCTGCAACAAATTAAAGGCATTGCCGATGTAAACAATGGAATGGTAACCGCTGGTCCATCATTAATATTTATTCCTAATCAGGAAAAATTAAATCAATATAAAATAGCATTAACCGATTTTCAAACTCAATTGTCAGCATATACAGGTGGCGTTCCGTTAGGAATGAATTCTAACATGCCAATGCCTTCTCCTGCTCAAGCTGCAATGACTGGAGGAATTCAAGTAGGACAGCTGCAAGATGGTGAGCAAATGAGAAGAATATTAATGCGTTTTACAAATTATGAAGATAATGATTTAGAAAATTTAAAACGTAAACTCATATTTCTTCCTGACGGAACCACACGACCATTGTCATTTTTCTGCGACGTAAAAATTATCCCCGGAGAAGTTGAGCAAAGAAGAGAAGATTTAAAATCAGTTATTGCAGTTACTGCTCGCTTAGATAATAGAGATTTAGGAAGTGCCATTCAAGAAATAAAAGCAAAACTAAAAGTTGAGTTGCCGCTCCCTCACGGTTACACTATTGTTTATGGAGGAGCTTATTCTGAGCAGCAAAAATCTTTTGCAGAATTATTATTAATTCTAGCAATGGCAACCTTGCTAGTTTTTGCAGTATTAATGTTTCTATTTAGGGAGTGGTTAATCTCAATATTAATTCTATTTATCTCCATAATGGGTATTAGCGGTTGTATTATCGCATTATACTTAGTTGGCATTCCTTTAAACGTGAGTAGTTATACAGGAATAATAATGATAGTCGGCATTATTGCAGAGAATGCTATTTTTACTGTAAATCAGTTTAAAGCTAATTTTAAAATTAGTGGTGATGTAGATCAGTCCATTAATTATGCAATAGCATTAAGGATTCGCCCTAAATTAATGACCGCCATCGGAGCAATATTGGCACTTATGCCTTTAGCTATGGGGATTGGATTAGGGGCGCAAATGCAACAGCCTTTAGCAGTTGCAGTAATTGGTGGATTTATGGCGGGCTTACCAATGTTATTATTAGTCTTCCCAAGTTTAATGCGAGTAATTTATAAAAACGTAAAACAATAAATAAAATGAAAAAAATAATCTTATTGGTTGCAATAGTATTTACTACAACTAATTTTTTTTGCTCAAACAACTACTTCAGAATATAAAATATCTAAAAGAATCAATACCGGAGTTGAGGGTGGTTGGGATTATTTAATTGTTGATGAACCAACTCAGCGATTATTTATTTCTCATGGAACGGCAACACAGGTCTTGGATATAAAAAGTGGAACATTACTATCTACAATTGCTGACACTAAGGGAGTACATGGAATCACAATAGCCAATGATTTGAATAAAGGATTTATTAGTAATGGAAAAGACACTTCAGTTACAGTATTTAATTTAAAAACGTTGGAAGTAATCACAAAAATAAAAGTAACAGGAGTTAATCCCGATGCAATTTTATATGATGAATTTTCTCATAAAGTTTTTGTTTACAACGGCAGAACTGATAATGCAACAGTTATAGATGCGAATACGAACAAAGTTGTTGAAACTATTAAACTGGAAGGGAAACCGGAATTTTCGGTTACTGATGGTAAAGGTAATATTTATGTAAATATTGAGGACAAAAACAGTATCACGCTTGTAAATGCAACGACATTAAAAGTTGAAAAGAATTGGTCAATTGCCCCAGGCGAGGAACCAACAGGACTCGCGCTTGACAATAAAAATAATCGCTTGTTTTCAGTTTGCGGAAATAATATGATGGTAGTGATAAATACCGAGGACGGAAAAGTTGTTGCGACAGTTCCAATTGGTGAAGGATGTGATGGCGTTGCTTTTGATGAAGTTAAAAAGCGAATTTTTACTTCAAATGGCGAAGGTACTATTACGGTTATAAAACAAGAAAATGAAAATAAATATAGTGTATTGGAAACAATAACTACTCAAAAAGGGGCTAGGACAATTGCACTTAGTAAAACAACCCACCAACTTTTTCTTCCAACTGCTGAGTATGGAGAAACACCTCCTGTAACAAAAAGAAAATCCAAGACCTCGACCTTTAATTAAGCCTAATTCATTTGTTATACTAGTAGTAGAATAGTCTCAAATTTTATTTCGCTGAATTTTCAAGGAAATAATTCACTTTAAATACTTTGTGAATTGAATCGTAGTCTGCGATATTTTCATTTTTGAACTTAATATCCAAATTTGAATTTATTTTGGGGCTATTTGAAAAAGACAACTTTAAATTTTCAATGGTTAGTGCAATTAACTTTCCGTCACCTACTAATGAGTAATAATATTCCTTTGCGGTATAATAATGATAAGGGTTCTCTGGTTTATACTCCTTTTTCGGAAACGCATCCACTATCTTATAAAAGATCCACAACTTACCCTTTTCTGCAAGATAAAAATGTGTTTTTTCCTGAAATCTAATAAGAGGGTCATTACAGGATACGAAACCGTAAATACTATCCTTACAAAGTTTTACTCTTTGTTTATTATGTATAACAGTAATATGATTCTCATTTAGAAATTCATTCAAACTAAAAGTTTCCTTATCAGTTTTACAATTAATTTCATAAGTGAGTTTATTGCTTAAATAATCATTGAAGGTTATATAAACACCACTCTTTCCATTTTGTGCAACAGCAAGAGAAGATATAAAAATTAATAATATAGTTTTCATTTTGTGTTTATTAATATCAGAACAAATTTCTTCTAATATGCTCATTGAAAAGATGACAAAGGTCAGAACAACACTTGATTCAAATCAGGTTAAAATGCTTAACAAAAAAGAATCTATTTGAAAGATTAATCTAACCGCAATTTAATTGTTAATTCAATTTAATGTTACAAAATTAAGCCACATTGTAAATACTTGTTTTATGTAAATCATATAATAAGTTACATAATTCACATAAGAGAAATTTTGAGTTCTAAGGCAGGTTTGTTCTAAAAGTTAAACTATAAACTACTTTCAACTTTAGAATTAAATCTCGTTCGCTACGTTAATTAGAAGGGGGCAAGACCTTCGACTAATTAATAGAATAACGTTCAATATAGAAGCTATTAAAAGGTAAACACATTATTTAAAGCACATGTAATTGTCGATAACTGCCCAAATTAATAATAATAATTCAAAATAGACAACTACTTAAGATTTGCTTTAGATTCTTGTTTTAGTTTTGCAATAGAAAATATAAACAAATAAAAAACAAATAAAATGAAAACAACAATCGCAACAATCGCATTATGCTTCGGGTTTATTTACGCAAATGCACAACACTTAAAAGAGGCAGAAGTTCCTGCAAATGTTAAAGACGGCTTTGCTAAAAAGTATCCCGGATCAAAAGTGAAGGTATGGGAAAAAGAAGGAGCTGATTTTGAAGCTGAATTTGATTTAAACAAAGTTGAGTCTTCTGCTGTATTTGGCGCAAATGGAACTTTTAAAGAATTAGAGCAAGAAATTAAATCAACTGAATTACCAAAAACAGCAGTTGATTATTGCACTAAAACCTTTGTGGGATATAAATTATCCGAAGCGGCTAAAATTACAGACGCAACAGGAAAAGTTATGTTTGAAGCGGAAATGACGAAAGGAAAGGAACATTTTGATGTTATATTCGATGATAAAGGCAACTTTGTAAAAAAATCAGAGCCTACCACAGCTAAGGATTAATTTTTTTTCAAAGTTTGTTAGTTTAGTTAAAGCCTCCCTAAAAGGGGGCTTTTTTATTTCGTTTCGTTCCCTTTTAGTCCTTAACTTAAGAATATCTTTAGATTTATATTTTACATTTGTTTGTAGTCATTGATTTATGCAAAAAATAATAAGCACTTTATATTCTTTCAAATTATACCCGAAACATCATTTAATCTTGTTATTTGTAATTTTAACATTGCAATCTAATGCACAAGGACTTATATCAGGGCGAGTGGTTGATTCCCTTTCTGGCAAACCTATTGATTATGCTAGTATTGGGCTAATTTTAGAGGAGAATAATAAAGAAGTTAATGGAACAACCAGCAATGATAAAGGTCTTTTTTCAATGGATAATATCCCATATGGTACATACAAAATTGTTGTTTATTACATAGGTTACAAAAATGGTACAAAAAGCAGCATTGAAGTTAGCAAAGCAAATTCTTCTGCTTACTTAGGAGATATATTACTTATTAATAATCAAATAAATTTACAGGAAGTTATTGTCGTTTCTAAAACCCCTGTTATTGAAAACAAAATTGATAAGGTTGTTTACAACGTTGTGAATGATGTAACATCGCAAGGTGGGGCGGCAATTGATGTACTGAAAAAAGTACCTCAAGTATCAGTTGATGTGGACGGAAATGTTGAATTGCAGGGAAATGGCAATATTCGGTTCTTAATAAACGGTAAGCCATCCAGTATGTTTGGTAATAGTTTAGCAGATGCTTTAGCTTCTATTCCTGCCAGTCAGATCAAAAGTATTGAAGCTATTACAAGCCCAGGTGCGAAATACGATGCACAAGGTACAGGCGGCATCATAAATATTATTTTGAAACAAAACAAAGTAAAAGGCATCAATGGCAATATCAATCTATCTGCCGGAACACGATTTGAAACTGGGGCATTCAATCTTAATTTTCGCAATAATAATTTTGGAGCTAATGTGTTTTTTAGTGGGAATGCCCAACTAAATTCACATACGCCTAATTCACAAAGAAGATTTTCAAACGATACCGCCGGTCAAACTATCAGCCAATTATTACAGGATGGATACACAGACGTTCGAAGACAAGGGTTTATATCTGGAGCGGGTTTTGAGTGGAACCTTAATAAAAGAAATAGCATTACAGGTTCTGTGGCTTACAATCAGTTTGTGAACCAAAATAAAAGTCTGATCAACCAAGAACAAATTTTGCGAGATAATTCATCGGTTATTATACAAGATATTTCTAGCTACCGGAAGTCGGACAATAATGCATTTATGGAATCTATTGATTGGAACTTGAATTACAAAAAGAGCTTTAAAAAAGAAGGACAGGAATTGGAAGTATCTTATTCATCGAGTTACGGAAAGCCTAAAAATAATTATATACAAACTCAAACAATTAATGGAAGCAATGAACCATTTGTAGGATTATCAGGCAATAATCCCGGTACAGATAATCAAACCAATCTTTCTCTCGATTATATACATCCCATTAAGAATGATGTTGTGATTGAGTTAGGAGCAAAAACAATTCGACAGCATATTCAGGCTGCTTCGGATGTGAGTTTTTTAAATACAACTAGCAATGATTATGTACAAGATCCTTTACAATCCTATCATTTAAATTATGACATGGCTATTTATGCAGGGTATATTTCTTCTACTTTCAAATTATTTAAATGGCTCAATGTAAGAGCCGGAATCAGGGCAGAGCGTACGGACATAAAAATAGATTTCCCTAATACGCATATCCCCTCTTATGATATTGTAGTTCCTTCTTTGATTTTATCACATAAATTTAAAAAGGATCAGACACTTAAAATTGCTTATTCAAGACGTATTGAAAGGCCTGAATACACTGAATTGAATCCTTTTATGAATTTAAGCGATCCGAGAAATATAACAACTGGTAATCCGACCTTAAAGCCAGAGATTGGCGATAATACCGAATTAGGCTATAGTAAAAATTTTGAAAACGGTGGTAATATTTATATAGCACTTGTTGAAAGAATCAATAGTCAGGATCTTAAACAAATTACCACTTTCTACCCAGCATTCACCATTAATGATTCAGTATATACCAATGTTTCTATAAGTACAAGACGGAATATCGGGAAAGAGTATAATTCAGGAGGAATAATTACTGGCTCTTTTCCGGTAACAAAAAAACTGACGGTCCGAGGAAACTTCATGGCAACAAACAGGTATATAGTCAGCACACTGTATGTTGGCAATTTAAACATGGGGATGCGTTACAGATTTAATCTTAACCTTACTTATCAATTACCTAAAGATCTTGTTGTAGAAGCATTTGGAAACTATAACTCTGCTGCTATGAATATCCAAGGTAAAAACCCTAAATCGATCACTTATACTTTTGCTTTCAGAAAACAATTCCTGAATAAAAAAGCCAGCCTTGGTTTAACAGCAACAAATCCGTTTAATAAATACATTAAACAGGAAACAACGACAATAACAAGTAACTATACATCCTATTATCTTCGTTCATTACCTTATCGTTCTTTTGGCATAAGTTTTACATATAAATTTGGTAAAATGGAATTTAAAAAAGGTAAGGATGATAACGAATACCTAAATGTACCGGCTCCTACAAACTAAAAAACATGTTAAAATGAATTCAAATTACTCATAATTCTTCGGAGGTTATAAGTGATCTGAAGCTTCAAAAATCAGGGATGTCGCAGGCAAAGGAAGGAATAAAGATGAAATGGAAAAAATAAAAAAAACAGTTTAATGCTGTTTTTGATGACAATAGAAATTACATTAAGAATTAAATGTATCATCAAAAGAAGAATATAAAGATTCATTTTATATAGTTCGCTAGTTTATTTAAAACCTCCCAAAAGAAGCGAGGCTATTTCGGCTTAAAATAACATCTTTGAATCGAAATTAAAGGATGAGTATTCCATAGATTATTGAGTTCTAAAAAACCGATTTCCAGTTACGAGAATTCATTAGGGTTCTAAGTGATTGAAAATCATTAATTAGGTTCGATAATTCAAATCCGTAGGGTACTGAAGCAGACTATTTTTTAATAGTCTGCTTTTTTGTTTCTAAACGTCAGCAGAATCAAGGTGTTTCAAATAAAAAATCATTTCGATATTTTAGTAGTTAAATAATCCGAATTTCTATTTGCATTGATAATGAAGCAATTGCGAGTTAGAGTCCGGTTCACCCAAAACCTAACTAAAAATCATGAACTCAAAACCTAAAAAACGTTTAAGTATTGAAGAATTAAAATCATATCCTGGATTGGAAAATTATACCGACGAGATGGCTGAAGAAGTAATAGCTAGTCTTGAAACTTTATCAATTTTGTTTTACGAACACTATCAAAAAACAATTCAGGACAAGGAGAGATTAAAATTGCTTTCAGTAAAAGAAGCTAAGTAATCCTTCACTTTTGGTGGTTCTTTGATTTATTGAAATATTCTAACAAAAAACATAGGATTAATAAATTGTAATTTATTAATCCTATGTTTAATTAAAA
>CANCPZ010000006.1 GCA_947380175.1 Bacteroidota bacterium
ACTGGTTGTGGCATCGGTAGTCCAAAAGAAAATATTTCCAGATCGGACAGCTAATTTTGAATTTACAGGACTAATAGAAGCTGTAAGATTACTTGTAAAATTATCGGAACTTGAACGAACAGAATAAGTTCTTGGTCCGGTACCTGAACGTTGAATTTTAAAAGTGATTGAAGACAAGGACATATTATAACCCAACGCCGGAGTAATGGTTACTGAAAAATATTTTGCAGTATCCAAAGATCCTGTTAGAAGAGGAAAAGAGTCAACCGAATTAGTTGCTCCATTTGGCCATTTCGAAAAAGAAAAACGTGATGCAGCTGAAGGGTTAGTAGATAAAGAATCGGAAGCAATAAAGCTACCAAATACAAGACCTGTAGCAGTTGGAAGAGGAGAAGGATCTATTCTTCCCGAACCAATTATTACTACAGGATTTGTTGCTGGGGCTTTTACACTATCGAAGGAATACGTTGCTGTAAATTGCGCAAACCCAATCTGTACGAATAGAACAGCACAGAACAAAGTAATTTTTTTAATCATGATTTTTAGATTTAAAATTTATTTAGATGCTAAATTTAATAATTTTTTGAATTAAAATTTATTTATTGTTAAAATTTGTCATTGTTCGTTGTAAACCAGATAGCGCAAAGTTTTGAATCATTTCTACAGCTAACTTAACGCGTGGTTCAAGTAATTTTTGCTCTTCATCAGTCCATTTTCCAAGTACATAATCAACCTGTCTGCCTTTCAAAAATTCATTACCTACACCAAAACGCAAACGGGCGTATTCACTAGTATTTAAGGTTTGCTGTATATCTTTTAATCCATTATGCCCACCATCGCTTCCTTTGCCTTTCATTCTTAAAGAACCAAAGGGCAATGCCAGATCATCTGTTATAACAAGTATATTCTCTTTAGTAATTTTTTCTGCTTGCATCCAGTAATTAAGGGCTTTACCACTCAAATTCATATATGTTGAAGGTTTTGTAAGAACAAGCGTTTTACCTTTCAGCTTATACTCGCATGTGGATGCGAGTTTGCCAATCGTAAATTTTAAATTGTTTTCTTTTACGATTTCATCCAATATGGTAAACCCAATGTTATGACGCGTATTAACATATTCATCACCAATGTTTCCTAATCCAACAATTAAAAATTTATTCATTGTGAGTGGTTTATTTAATAAAAAAAATTGACGTTCAACACTAAAGCCGAACGTCAATTTAGTAAAAATTTATTTCATTACTTTTTAGCAGCTGGGGCAGCTTTAGCAGGAGCAGCTTTAGCGGCAGCGCCTTTAGCAGCAGCAGGAGCAGCTTCAGCAGCTGCAGCAGCACGAGTTGTTACTACAGAAACAACTGTAATGTTAGATGCATTTAATAATGTTAAACCATCTAGTTTAATATCGCTTACACGAACGCCTTGGCCAATTTCCAATGCATCAATTGCAATATCAATAGTATCAGGCATTTTTTCAACTAAGCCTTTTACTTTTAATGTTTTTAATTTTTTAACCAATTTACCACCTGCTCTTACGCCTGGTGATGTTCCAGTTGTTTTTACCGGAATATTCATTGTTACTGGTTTACCTGCAACAATTTCTAAAAAATCAACATGCAATAAACTATCGGTTAATTTATGATATTGAGTTTCTTGAAGAATGGCATGGTATTTTTTACCTGCAATTTCTAAATTTACTGTGTTTGCGTCTGGCGTGTAAATCAAAGGTTTAAAGTCTGCTTCAAGCACTGCAAAGTGAACTTGCTCTTTACCACCATAAAGTACACATGGAACTTGCTTAGCATTTCTCAATGCTGTTGCATCTGTTTTCCCTACGTTCGCACGTGGCGAACCGCTAATAGATACTGATTTCATTTTTTTGTTTTTAGGTTGATTGTTGCGTCATTCAATCAACGGTTATTTTATTTGTTGACGCAATTTAAAAAATATTTTTAGCTAACAATAAAATTAGAGCTTATAGACTCAAAGCTATGAACACTATGAAGCACTTTTGCAAATAATTCGGCAACAGAAAGTACTTTAATTTTCGGACTTTCCTGAATCAAAGGTATTGTATCTGTTACAATAAGTTCGGTAAGCTTTGATTTTTCTATTGTTTCATAAGCCTTGCCAGATAAAACAGCATGAGTACAAACGGCTCTAACACTATTTGCGCCTTTATCAAGCATCATATCAGCTGCTTTTGCTAGGGTTCCACCTGTATCAATTAAATCATCCACCAATACAATATCTCTGCCTTCCACTTCACCAATAACTGTCATACTATCTACAACATTGGCTTTTGAACGTTGTTTGTAGCAAATAACAATATCCGATTTTAAAAACTTAGCATAGGCATTTGCTCTTTTCGAACCTCCCATATCAGGCGCTGCCATTGTTAAGTTAGGTAAATTTAAACTTTGTATGTATGGCAAAAAGATAGATGAGGCATACAAATGATCAACAGGAAAATCAAAAAATCCTTGAATCTGATCGGCATGTAAATCCATTGTAACAATGCGTGTGGCGCCAGCTGCCGACAATAAATTGGCAACCATTTTAGCGCCAATAGCTACGCGTGGCTGGTCTTTACGATCTTGACGAGCATAACCAAAATAAGGCAAAACGGCAATAATTTGATGTGCCGAAGCGCGTTTTGCCGCATCAATCATCAATAAAAGTTCAAATAAATTTTCGGTAGGCGGCATTGTCGACTGAATAATAAACACATCACTTCCACGAACTGTTTCTTCATAGGATATTTGTATTTCGCCATCGCTAAAACGAAGCAAGGAAACTTTTCCTAACTCTTGACCATACGTTTTGCATATGTTTTCGGACAAACTACGTGTTGCCGAACCTGAAAAAATTTTTACCTGATAACTCATTGCTTTTTTTAAGGGTTGCAAATATAATTAAAACCTATCAATTAAGACGCTTTTTTGATGTTTGAAATAATAATTTTTGATAATCGAAAACAAATGAATAGTTTTGCAGTCCAATTATTAAAAATTAGCAGAATTTAATGCCCAGTTGGCGGAATTGGTAGACGCGCTGGTCTCAAACACCAGTAGGAAACTGTGCCGGTTCGACTCCGGCACTGGGTACACTAGCGGAAAAGCTGTCAGAAATGACGGCTTTTTCTTTTTTAGCCCTTTCAAAACCATTGCTATTTCTGGTTAAAACGTCAAGTACTTCGTTTGCATCTGTGGTTCGACAAACATTATTTCCGAAAACCAGTTTTTTATTGAATAATGAACCAGCCAATATCCTTTTATCTTCAATCTATGTAATCATGGGTGACCTTTTATTATTTTGTAATTTTGTTATATATGGAGAATATTAATATAAAAAGAGTTACTCTGAGAGATATAAATCAGCTGCAAAATATTGGTAGACAAACATTTTTTGAGACATTCTCAGAAGGCAACACTGAAGAGAATATGGCAAAATACTTGGCTGAAGGGTTTTCAATTGAGAAATTAATGGAAGAGATAAAAAATGAAAATTCCGAATTATACTTCGCAATCTTAGAAGGAAATATAATTGGGTATCTAAAACTAAATTTTGGACGATCTCAAACTGAAATAAAAGATAATAAAGCACTAGAAATTGAAAGGATTTATGTTTTAAAAGATTTTCACGGGAAGAATGTAGGTCAAGTACTTTATGATAAGGCAATAGGTATTGCCAAGGAGAAAAGCGCTGACTATGTTTGGTTAGGAGTATGGGAGGAAAATCCAAGAGCCATACGTTTTTATAAGAAAAATGGCTTTGTTGAGTTTGACAAGCACATCTTTAAATTAGGCGAAGATGAGCAGACTGATATAATGATGAAACTGAAGCTATAATTCAGGATTTTAATTGCTTAATCGAAGATCGACTATTCATCAGGATTCTGCGTCGCTCAAAATGATCTAAAACGCTCGATAAATTAACCCCGTAGAGTATATTATCGCAAAAGCTGTGAAAACCATTAAAAAGGAAAAACAGTTTTATCTCTAATAAATTTATTTGTTGGCTGATTTTCTGTTCTTAGAAAAATGAGGTTTATTTTTTCCTACAAAAGGTTTTTTAATTTTTACTTCAGGAGCATAAACAGGGCCTACACCAATACTTTCTGGAAGTGGAATTTTTTTTACTTCTGCTCCAATCAATGTTTCGATTTGGGAAAATTTTTGTTGATCGTATTCATTAATAAACGTTAAAGCAACCCCTGTTGAAGCTGCGCGTGCTGTTCTACCTATACGATGAATGTAATCGGCTGGTTCGCCAGGTACATCGTAATTAATTACCAAACCAATATCTTCAATATCAATACCGCGTGAAAGAATATCGGTGGCAACCAAAATTTGCAATTTTTTACTTCTAAAATTTCGCAACACCTCTTCACGCTCCAATTGTTCAAGGTCGGAATGTATTGCTTTTGCTTTTAATCCAGCCTTTTGTAAATCGCGCTCAAGCTCTTTCACTTTTATTTTAGTTGATACAAAAATGATAACACTACTCAAGTCTTTTCCTGCCAGCAACGATTTTATTAAATTATTTTTTTGAGTATCAAAAACCAAATACGCTCCTTGTACAACACCTTCGGCAGGCTTAGCTAAGGAGATGGTTATTTGTTCGGGGTTGTTTAATAATTTAGTTGCAAGTGTTCGTATTTTAGGGGCCATGGTAGCCGAAAACATTAATGTTTGTCGAACTTTAGGCAAATAGGTTGTAATCTTCATAATGTCGTCCACAAAACCCATATCAAGCATTCTATCGGCCTCATCTAAAATTAAATGTTTTACATTATCTAACTTCACATAACCCATATTTAGGTGTGCCATTAAGCGCCCCGGAGTTGCAATAATAACATTTGCGCCTTCTGTTAATGCGCGCCTTTCTTTTTCAAAAGCGCTGCCATCGCTACCTCCATAAATTGCCAATGAACTTACCGAAGTAAAATAAGAAAATCCTTGTAATGCCTGATCTATTTGCAATGCCAACTCACGTGTAGGTACAATAATTAAGGTGTCTGTTTTATCAGTAGGGTTAGTAGATAATTTATTTAATATTGGCAACAAAAAAGCGGCTGTTTTGCCAGTTCCTGTTTGTGCACAGCCAATTAAATCTTTATTACTTAATATAATTGGAATTGCTTGTTCTTGTATTGGAGTTGGTGTGTTAAACCCCATTGAATCTAGTCCTTCCTGTAGATTACTATCAAAATTAAAATCGTTAAACTTCACAATTAGTTTATTTTAGTGTTTACACGAAGGTACTTTATTAATCGATAGCTTTTTATACTTGTACTATTCGATGGTTTTCACAATTTAAAATTTGAGTATTTTCGTAAAAAAACAAATACCGTATGTTCAAATTAATATTCAATTTAGGTGGTTGGAAAATTACCCATTACCTGCCATCGCATATTAAAAAATGTGTGATTGTTGCTGCACCACATACAAGCAATTGGGACTTTATATATGGCATGGGTGCCTTAAAATACATGCAATTAAATTTACGTTTTGTAATCAAAAAAGAATGGGTTCGTTTTCCATTTAAACATTTAATGCTTTCGCTTGGAGCGCTTCCGATAGACCGTAATGTAAAAAATATTTCCGAAAAAACGGAAGGAACAGTGGATGTAATGGCCAATTTATTTGGCAATCGGGAGGAGTTACGCTTATTAATTACACCAGAAGGAACGCGCTCCCGAAGAGAAAAATGGAAAACAGGTTTTTATTATGTTGCACTTAAAGCCAATGTTCCCATAGCTTTAGGGTTTATGGATTACGAAAAAAAAGAATGTGGCATTGATAAAATAATTTATCCTAGCGGTGATTATAAAAAAGACATGAAAGAAATTATGCATTTTTATGAACGCTTTAAAGGTAAAAATCCTGCTAATTTTTCGGTGGATATTGAATTAAACAAATAGGTATCTTTAACCTTCTAAACAAACTCACATGAAACGCATTTCCTACATTTTATTATTTTTTTATGGTTCAATAACAACCATAACATTTTCACAAAATCGCGCTATCGAATTTAATCACGATGCGTGGTTAACTGTTTTAGCGAAAGCGAAAAAAGAAAACAAAATGATTTATATAGATTGTTACACATCGTGGTGTGGCCCGTGTAAATGGATGGCAAAAAATATTTTTACAAACGATACGGCAGCCGATTTTTACAATACCCATTTTATTAATGCAAAAATTGATATGGAAAAAGGCGAAGGCTTGGAAATAGCTAAAAAATATGATGTTCGCGCATACCCTACCATGTTATATTTAAATGCTGATGGCGAACAAATTCATAGAACGTGTGGATCTACTTCTTTAGATGTGTTTGTTGAATCGGGTAAAAATGCACTCAATCCCGAAAAACAATTATCATCGGTTACTAAAAATTTTTATGCTAAAAAACCCGATGCAGCATTTGCGTATAGCTATTTATCTATGTTAGAAAATGCCTGTATGTCCTACAGCAAAGAGTTGGGTGTTTATTTTTCAACTCAAAAAGAAAGTGATTTAATTTCGAGCGCTAATTGGAAAATTATTTATCAATATGTTGATGATTGTTCGAGTAAAGAATTTATTTTTTTGGAAACTAACAAAACTGCATTTTCAAAATTATATTCAAACGATTCGGTAGAATCTAAAATAAACAATGTGTATAAAAGTGGCTTGTATTCTGCCATTCAAAACAACGACTCTCTAACATACACTATTTTAAAAACAAAAATGCGCAACGCAAAAACATCAGAAGCAGAACAACTAATACAAGGTGCCGACATTGCTTTATACAAACAAAAAAAAGATTGGAAAAATTATGCTACAACAGCAATTGCTTATGCTGATACTTATTTAAAAGGCAATGCAAACGAACTAAATAGTTTTGCCTGGACTTTTTATGAACATATTACAGAAAAAAAGGCATTAGAAAAAGCTGCAAGCTGGGCAAAGCAAGCAGTAGCAATTGAACCAACCTATGCTATTTACGATACGTATGCATCGGTATTATACAAATTAGGCAATAAAGCTGAAGCTAAAAAAACTGCCGAAAAAGCAATTGAATTAGCCAAACAAAGCAACGAAGATTTTAAAGAAACACAAGAGCTTTTAACTAAAATAAATGCCCTAAAATAGCCATGCTATTTTGTAATGCGTTTATTAAAAAAAATTTCAATTGTTTATTCGTCCAACCATTTTCGACTCTAAAAAAGTAATTGCAGCCCAAAGCAATCGCTTAAACGGATTGAGTGAAGAACCCTTTGGCACACTAAATTTAGGCTTGTCGGTAAACGATGATGAACAACTTGTGTTAAAAAATCGGGAATTGTTTTTTGGAAGTATTGGCGTACAGTTAAATCAACTAGCAATCAGTTACCAGATACACGGCAGCAAGGTATTAACAATAAATGAACCAAGCCAAACGCAAGGATACGATGCACAAATTACAAATAAACCAACTGTGTTTTTAGTTGTTTCTGTTGCCGATTGCACGCCTATTTTAATTCACGATACAAAAAACAATGCAGTAGCCGCCATACATGCCGGGTGGAAAGGAACCGCTGGAAAAATTGTTTCAAATACAATATCGGAAATGCAAAAAGAATACGGAACAATTGGTGTTAACTGCAAAGCCTTTATTGGTGCTTGTATTGGTTATGCAAATTTTGAAGTGGATGAAGATGTAGCAAAGCATTTTGATGCTTCGTTAAAACGATTTGATACACAAAAACAAAAATGGTTTGTAGATTTAAAATCGGCTAACAAGCAGCAATTGCTTAATGATGGCGTACTTGCCGAAAACATTGAAGTAAGTGATTATTGCACGGTAACCAATAACGATTTGTTTTTTTCGCACCGAAAAGAAAATGGAATAACGGGTAGAATGATGGCGGTAATAGGATTGAAATAAATTTTAAAAACAAGGCGAGCAAATGCTCGCCTTGAAGTTTAATTACTGCAATATTATTTTTCTGTTTTCAATAATATTGTTTTGTGTATCTAAAATTTGCAGAAAATAAATGCCGTTACCACTCCATGTTGACAAATCAACATAAGATGATTGTTGGTTTATTAGCGTTGCAAATACCACTTGTCCGATAGCATTTGTAATTTTTAAAGAGTAACCATTCATTGAAGCAAAGTTGCTACCATAGTTAATTGTAACATGGTCGTTTGCTGGATTTGGAAACACTTTAATTGTATTCAAATTATTGGGTGGCGTAATACCGGTAATTGATGTATTTATAATCAAAGTGTCGGTTACAGATATTAATGTTGTGCAAGTATCCGAGATACTAATGGTTGCAACATTTGAAGTATCAATACAATTACCAGAGTTTGCAATTACTCTGATTGGCTGATTGTGTGCTGACAATTGAATATTTGAAATAGAAAGAGTATTTGTATTTACACCTGAATAGTTTCCAAAATTATTCAATGTTTGATAACCTTGCCCAAAGTCAGTTTGCCAAACTAAATTTGGATTTGGATTTGATGTTGTAGCTGTAAAGGTTGCTGTATTTCCTATTTGCAATGTGTTTAATGCCGGAGAGATTGTTAAGTCATTTAAACAGGGGGAAGCATTGTACAATGCTGTAATTTCAGTTTGTATTAATTCACGATTCCAAATTCCAATATCATCTAATTTACCATTAAAGTAATACCAATGACCATTTGAACTCCATGCTTCTCCAATTGATATTTTGTAACAAGTATTTGATTGCGAAACAGGAATGCCAGAACAAGAATTGATTAAAACACCATTTAAATATTGCTTTAATGTACCTGAAGAAAAAGTCATAGTCAATAAATACCATTGGTTGGTTTGAATGTTTGCATTATATGTGCAATACGAGGAGCCGTTAGCCAAAGAATTATAGATCCCGTTTTCACCAACCATAAACCTAAATGGTTCGGGTGTTGTAGCAGAGCATCCGCCATCACCTCTGTACATTATTGAAGAAAGATGAATTGAATTGCCACTCCAAAAAAGTGTATTTGCATCAATCCAAGCACTTAAAGTAAACGATGGAAAATTCCAATCATTACTATAAGGTAATTCAATCCATTGGCACGCATTACCAAAAGTAGCTGTAGAAGTGCTAAAATTGTATGCTGCATTTGAGTTTCCAAATCGGTCTGAGGCTAAGGTAGCACCATGAACAATTCCGTGATTCCCCCTGCCGCTTTCATCATTAGCATTTCCGTTAAACGGCCACCAACCAACTAAACCATTTGATGGTAGATAAGATGGCACTTGTGCAAACCCTATGCTTACAGAAATGACTAAGATTGAAAGTAAAGATTTTAGTTTCATACGTTTTATTTTTAATAATTTTTACAAATATACACAATCTCGGCATATATGGCGAGATTGTTTTTTAATATACTATGAAATTTGAAGTGTGTCAAAAGAAAAAGATATACTTCTTAAAATAGGCGATTATATTGGAAAGGAAGCAAAAACAAAATTCAAATCAAATGTTGAGTTTGCAAATGTTTGTGATGTCAATGAAAGCACTATTCGTAGAATACTTCAGGGCAAACAAAATATTTCATTAAACGTCCTTAAACGTATATGCGAAGCGCTAGAAATTAAAATGTCCGATTTACTTATAGCATGTGGAAATTAAATACACAGTCTTTTAAAAGTAAAAAAACACCATACAATTACAACGGAATATTCCCATGCTTTTTCTTCGGTAATTTTGCTACTTTATTTTTAAGCATGTCAAACGCTTTAATAAGTTTGGCTCTTGTATCTTCGGGTTTTATTACTTCGTCAACATAACCTCTTTCGGCAGCACGATAAGGATTTGCAAAGTGTTCAATGTATTCTTTTTCTTTTTCAGCAAGTTTTGCAACAGGATCGGATGATGCAGCAATTTCATTTTTAAAAATAATTTCGGCAGCTCCTTTTGCGCCCATAACTGCAATTTCGGCAGATGGCCATGCGTAATTCATATCCGCACCAATGTGTTTACTATTCATTACATCATAGGCTCCACCGTATGCTTTGCGCGTTATAACAGTAACACGTGGCACTGTTGCTTCGCAAAATGCATACAACAATTTGGCTCCATTGGTAATAATAGCATTCCACTCCTGATCGGTACCTGGCAAAAAGCCTGGTACATCTTCAAATACAAGTAATGGAATATTAAAACTATCACAAAAACGAACAAAACGAGCAGCTTTAGTTGACGAATTATTATCTAATACTCCGGCCAAAAATGCAGGCTGATTGGCAACAATACCAATACTTTTACCTGCTAATCGGGCAAAACCAACAACAATATTTTCGGCATAATTTTTATGAACTTCTAAAAAGGTATTGGTATCAATCACACCATTAATTACATCGCGCATATCGTATGGTTGATTTGGATTTTCAGGAATGATGGTATTTAATTCGGGGCGTTTTTCGTTGCCATTTGATTCGTACAAAACGTATGGTGCATCGTCTTCGCAATTTTGAGGCATGTAGCTCAACAACGCTTTAATGTTGTTAATACACTCTATTTCATTGGCGCAAGAAAAATGTGTTACTCCTGATTTAGTTGAATGGGTTGAAGCACCACCCAACTCTTCGGATGTTACCTCTTCGTGCGTTACTGTTTTTACAACATTTGGTCCTGTAACAAACATGTACGATGTATTTTCTACCATCATAATAAAATCGGTAATAGCTGGCGAATATACTGCCCCGCCTGCGCAAGGCCCCATAATTGCTGATAGCTGAGGCACCACACCCGATGCTAATGTGTTACGATAAAAAATATCCGCATAACCACCTAACGAAACAACACCCTCCTGAATTCGTGCACCACCACTATCGTTTAATCCAATAACAGGTGCGCCATTCTGCATCGCTAAATCCATTATTTTACAAATTTTTTCGGCATGTGTCTCCGATAACGAGCCCCCAAACACCGTAAAATCTTGAGAAAAAACATAGGTTAACCTGCCATTAATTTTGCCATAACCGGTTATAACACCATCGCCTAAATATTTTTCGCGCTCTAAACCAAACTCTGTTGAGCGGTGTGTTACCAACATACCAATTTCTTCAAAACTCCCTTCATCCATTAAAAAATGAAGGCGCTCGCGTGCAGTTAATTTTCCTTTTTTATGTTGTGATTCTATTCGTTTTAACCCTCCACCCAATTGGGCTTCAGCTATTTTATTTTCAAGAGCTTGAATTTTATTTTTCATTTGAATTTACGCTTTCGTTTTTTAATGTAAGATTTCAAAAATAATTAAATTATTTGTGCTTTGTATAAAAAAAACAGAACTTAGCGAAAACAATGAAACGGAAATAACCCTGATTTTATACCCCAATAATGATTAACAAATCAGTTCGAATCTTAAAAAAGGTATAGCGCACTTGCTATTCAACTTAAAAATTAATTACTGATGCAAATCAACCTCGACAAAATAGATTTAAAGATTTTAAAAATATTACAGGAAAATGCACGAATCACAAACTTGCAGCTATCCTCCGAAATAGGTCTTTCTCCAGCTCCAACGCTTGAACGCGTAAAAAAATTAGAAAAATCAAAACTCATCGAAGGGTATTATACGTGTGTAAATGAAGATGCTTTGGGTATTGGAATTAAAGCCATTATTCAAATTACACTTACTCGGCAAATTGAAAATGCAATAAGTAATTTTAAAAAAGAAATTGTTAAAATTCCAGAAATTATGGAATGTTATCAGGTTACTGGTAATGCCGATTATGTGATGATTGTAATGCTAAAAGACATTCGCGATTTTGAAGCACTTATTTCACAACGATTAAGTAAAATGGAAGAAATTGGGCAAATGCAAACAATGGTAGTGCTTTCCAAAATAAAAAATTCGAAAGTGTTGCCTTTAAATTATTAAATTAATTCATTGAATTCAGAAGAACTTAGAGAATACTGCATTTCAAAAAAAGGAGTAGTAGAAAGTATGCCATTCGGCCCCGATGTATTGCTTTTTAAAGTAATGGGTAAAGTGTTTTTACTTTTCTCCTTAGACAATAGTACTTTACAGTTTAATGTAAAATGTACTCCCGAAAAAGCCATTGAGCTCAGAGAACAATACCCCTGCGTACTACCAGGATATCACATGAATAAAAAACACTGGAACACCATAATAGTTGACGGAACAATAAATTCAAAACTGTTATATGAATGGATTACAGACTCCTACAACCTTGTAATAAAAGGGCTTACAAAGGCTCAACAAAAAGCCTTATCGGAAATAAACTAAAATTTTGAAATAGCTACTTACTCAAACAATCATTATTTGAGTATTTTTGTGAACTATAAAATTAATTATGAAAAAGAGTTTAGTTTATTTTGTTCAAGGCTTAGTAATTACCGTTCCTGTTGTTATTACAGGTGTTGTTGTTTACAAAATAATTGCATTTATTAAATCGTTGTTTAGTGTTTTTGGAACTATTGTAAGCCCCGTAATTGACCCATTTATTGTTGGAGGCATTGCAATGGTATTAATTTTTTTAATGGGAATTTTGGGTTCGTCTATCATTTTACGTCCACTATTTAATATATTCGATAATGCGCTAGAGCATACCCCATTCATTAAAACAATTTATTCATCTATAAAAGATTTATTATCGGCATTTGTAGGTAGCAAAAAACGATTCAATAAACCTGTGCTAGTTACCATCAACAAAGAAAACAACATCCAACAATTGGGTTTTATTACTAAAGATGATTTAGCGGAATTAAAAATATCAACGGGAACAGTAGCCGTTTATGTTCCATTATCATATTCATTTTCCGGCAATTTGTTAATCGTTCCTTCAGATCATATTACATTTGTAAGTGCTTCTTCTTCCGAAGTAATGAAATTTATTGTATCGGGCGGTGTTACCGACATTGATTAGTTTTTAAAATCTCTGAAATAAAATATATATGAATAGTAAAAAAATGTATTCGATTTGTTTTGCAATTGCAATAAGCATTTCATCATATGCTCAAAAAATTAAAATAAAAGAATCGAACGAGAATATTGGCGGAGGAAAACATCCTGCGCTGATTGTAAATATATATGATGTAAATCCTTCGGATGCAGAAGATGCATTTAAGGCGTTTATGAAAAAGTATGGTGGCAAAAGGTCCTCGCAAGATGGAGGTGTTTTTATTGACAATGCAACCATAAAAGATATCAGTGAAAACACTGTGGATATATATGGCATAGCCAATGGTTCGAAAAGCGATTTAAACATAACGTTTGCTATTGCATTTGATTTAGGAGGGGTTTTTGTTAGTTCGGATATTAAAGATAAATACAAAATAGCCGAAAAAATTGTTTACGAATTTGCGCTTCAAACAACCAAAGATGCTATTGAAAAGGAACTGAAAGATGCAAAAAAAGCCCAATCGAAATTAGAAGATGCCCAAAATAATTTAGAAAGCGACAATAAAAGTTTAAAAACTGATATTGAAAATTACAAATCAAAAATTAAAAAAGCAGAAGAAGACATTGTAAAAAATTTATCCGATCAAGAGAAGAAAAAATCTGAAATAGAGGTACAAAAAAAAGTTGTTGATGGAATTAGTGGTAAATTAAATGCTGTTGATTAGTTGAGTAGGTAATACGCATTTACTGCTTTAGATTTTTCAATTTTAATACTAATAAAAACTACTTTATAGCGATTTTGCTGAATTGTGCCAAGTAAATAGAAACAAAGACCGTTTTCCAAAGGATTTTATGTTTGAACTAACGCAGTCGGAGTTTGACCACTTGAGGAGCCAATCTGGCACCTCAAGAAACTGGGGAGGTAATCGTTACTTACCAATGGTGTTTACAGAACATGGAGTATTAATGCTTTCAAGTGTATTGAATAGTAAGCAAGCTGTACAGATGAATATTCAAATCATGCGAGTATTCACACAAGTAAGACAGATGCTATTTGATAACACAGATTTACGTCTCGCTATTGAAGAAATTCGAAAGAAGACTGAAAACAACACTAAAAATATTGAAGTGGTATTTCAATATTTGGATGAATTGATTGATAAGAAAGATAATCAAGTACCGCTTAGACAAATAGGATATAAGCTATCTTCAAAAAAGAAAAAATAGAATATTTAGTTTAGGCGATAAGCCTTACCCGGCAGGGATTTTATGATTCCGGTAAATTCAAGTGTTAAAAGTAGTGCAGAAACTTTACCCATGGGCATTTTAGCGGCAAAACATAAATCATCAATGGTAACTGAATCTTTTTCTTTTAATACGTTTACTATTAATTCTTCTTCGGCACTTAGTTCAATAAATAATTTTTTTTGTTGAGGAGCACTTATTTTTTTACTTTTTTCCCAACCTAAAATATATACAATATCTGCTGCAGATTGAATTAATGCAGCTTTGTTTTGTTTGATTAAATTATTACACCCTTCGGAACAAACATCATCTACCTTTCCAGGAAAAGCAAACACATCACGATTGTAACTATTTGCTATATCAGCAGTAATTAATGAACCGCCACCAACTTTCGATTCAATAACTATAGTGGCATCGGCAATGCCTGCAACAATCCGATTTCGGCGAGGAAAATTTTCACGATTTGGAACAGTTTGACTTGTAAAATCGCATAGCCAGCCACCATTTTCTAACATTTTTTGAGCTACCGATTTATGTAACGTTGGATAAATTCTATCTAAACCATGAGCAAATACACCGATTGTAGCAAGGTTATTTTGTAATGCCGATTTATGAGCACAAATATCAATTCCATAAGCAAGCCCACTAACAATAACAGGGCTGTGAATACTTAGATCAGAAATTAATTTTTCACACACTTTTTTACCATATTCAGTAGCCTCGCGAGTACCAACAATACTAATTATTTTTTCAGAATTAAGATTTGTATTTCCTTTAAAATAGAGCATTATCGGACTATCTTCACAATGAGTTAACCGTTTGGGATAATTAGCATCCAAATAAAAAAGTGGAGTAATCTGATTGTTTTCGATAAATTTAATTTCCTCTTCGGCACGCTTAAAAACAGCATGATTTATTATGGAATCTGCATAAACACTGCCTATACCTGGTATTTTTTCTAAAGAAGATTTTTTCTCTTCAAAAACAGCCTCAACACTACCACAATACGAAACCAGTCGCTTGGCTAGAATATCGCCTATATTGGGAATTAATGAGAGAGCAATTTTATATTTTAAGATTTCTTCCATAGTTTTTTTAAAATGCAATAATTTGTATATTGCACTATTGTTAATGCCAAAAGTATAAAATTTAATACTGTAATTTTTTGTCTTTAAAAAATAATAACATTCGAAAAATTAATACAGAAAAAATATGAAAAAAACACTTACACTATTGTTTTGCATTCAGATTATAGGAACCGTTTTTTCTCAAAATGCATATATAAAAGGAATTGTTTCGGATTTAAAAACAAAAGAAACAATGGTTGGTGCAACAATTGTAATTGATGATACATCAGGAACTACAGCGGATATTAATGGAGCTTATTTTTTTAAAATAAAATCGGGTAAACACAAAATAGAATCGAAGCTGGTTGGTTACAAATCGCAAATAAACAATATAGATGTTAAAGAAAACGACACATTGATATTAAATGTAAGTTTAGAAACCGACTCCAAACTACTTGATATTGTTGTTGTTTCGGCTGGCAAATTCGAGCAAAACTTAAGCGAAGTAACAGTATCAATGGAGGTGTTGAAACCAGCATTAATTGAAAGTAAAGGACTCACCTCCATTGAAAATGCTGTGGATCAAGTGCCAGGAGTTAATGTTATTGATGGACAGGCAAACATACGAGGTGGCAGTGGTTTTAGCTACGGTGCAGGCAGTAGAGTTTTAGTGATGGTTGACGAAATGCCCATGCTTACAGCAGATGCAGGTGATGTTAAATGGACCTTTTTACCAATCGAAAATTGCGAGCAGATAGAAGTTATAAAGGGTGCGTCATCAGCCTTGTTTGGCTCGTCTGCTTTAAACGGAGTAATTAATTTTAGAACCGCTTATGCCAAAGACGAACCGGAAACAAAAATAAATTTTTATGGTGGCGTATATTGTAAACCCAAGCGAAAAGAGCTTGTTTGGTGGAGAGATGCTAATCCAACCTACAGCGGAATGAATTTTTATCATGCTCAAAAAATTGGGAAATTAGATTTAGTAGTAGGCGGTAATTTAAATACAGACGAAGGATATCGCCAGCTTGAAACCGAACAACGTTATCGATTCAACACTAATTTACGTTATAACTTTAAAAAAATAAGTGGCTTATCCGTTGGTGTAAACTTTAATACCATGAGCACAAAGGGCGGCTTGTTTTTATTGTGGGCAAATGTGGACTCTGGCGCTTACAAGCCGTCTGGCGGAGATGTAAGCCATTATACAACTTACCGAACAAATGTAGATCCTTATATTACTTATTATTCCAAACACAATGGAAAGCATTCGCTAAGAACCCGATATTTTAGTACAACCAATTTAAACAATACAAATCAGGAATCTAAAGCCGATGTATATTATAGCGAATACCAATTTCAAAAGCATTTCGAAAATGGTTTTACTCCTACATTAGGTATGATATATAATTATAACGAAATACATTCTGGAGCTTTATATGGAACACATTACAGTAAAAATATTGCCGCATTCGCTCAGTTCGATAAAAAATGGCAAAAACTTTCTATCTCTTTAGGAGCAAGAGCAGAATACTACAAAACAGATTCTGTTGAAACACATGAAAACATCTTTATTCTTCAAACCAACTCAAAGAATATATATATAAGAGATTCGAAAATTAAACCGGTGTTCAGAGCAGGTTTAAATTATCATTTGTTTAAGGCAACATACTTAAGGGCTTCGTTTGGGCAAGGTTTTAGATTTCCTACCATTGCCGAACGATTTATTAAAACAAGTGCAAGTGGATTAGACATTTATCCAAACGCAAACTTAAAACCTGAAAGTGGCTGGAGCTCAGAAATAGGAATAAAACAAGGAGTAAAAATTGGAGAGTGGAAAGGTTTCATTGACATTGCGGGCTTTTGGACCGAATACAGCAATATGATGGAATTTACATTTGGTAATTACAATCCAACAATGACAACGGCTCCATACGGACTAGGGTTTCAATCAAAAAACGTTGGTAATACACGTATTAAAGGTGTAGATGTTTCGTTAATGGGTCAAGGGAAGATAGGACCAATTGATGCAACCATATTGATTGGTTATACATACATCGATCCGCGTCAGTTAGATTTTAATTTGGCTGTTGACACTCTTATTAATAACACAGCGAAAACAAATATTTTAAAATATCGATATCAACATACCGGAAAATTGGATATTGGTTTAGGCTATAAATTAGTAAGTGCAGGTATTAGCATGCGTGCAAATAGTTTTATGGAAAATGTAGATGGTTTCTTTGAACAAGATTATTTTTTTCCTGGTGTAAAAGCATATCGTCATAATCATAATAAAGATTCTGAAATTTTTGATTGTCGTATGGCGTATCAAATTTCGAAAACAGCAAAATTTGCAATCATTGTAAATAATATATTTAATGCCGAAGTAATGGGAAGACCTATGGATATTCAAGCGCCAAGAGTATATGCATTGCAACTAACAATTAAATTATAAATTATAGTACCACAACCATTAACAAACAAAAAACTATGCCAATACTTCGTCCGATAAATTTCAAAAAATGGATTGATGATAACCGCCATTTATTAAAACCTCCTGTAAACAATAAAGTTGTTTATGAAGATACCGAATTCATTGTTATGGTTGTTGGTGGCCCTAACGCACGTAAAGACTACCATTACAATGAAAGCGAAGAATTTTTTTATCAACTCGAAGGAAATATTCAGGTGCAAGTGCAAGAAGAAGGAAAAGCTGTTACTGTAGATATTAAAGAAGGTGAAATATTTTTGTTGCCACCTCGTGTACCTCACAACCCTATGCGAGGAGCAAATACCATCGGCCTAGTAATGGAACGCAAACGCAGAGATAATGAGCAAGATGGCTTGATGTGGTTTTGCGAAAAATGCAATGAACCATTGTATGATAAAAAATTTAAGCTCACCAATATCATGACGCAGTTTCAAGAAACATTCGCCTATTTTTATGGTAACGAAAATTTGCGTACATGCAAAAAATGTGGTCACATGATGGAACCACCTATATTGGTGAAGGAAGAAAGCACACACTAATAAGCTCTAAATTATTAAAAACGATTTATAAAAAACACCATGGAAATTTTACATGGTGTTTTTTATTTTTCAGTAAACCAAAGCTATTTCATTGTGTTTAATTATAAATTAAAACCAAACACCAAAATTTAATAAAATTTCCGAACGGTAATTTTTTTTATGACCTTCAAAAATAAATATTTCCTGGTTTTTTTCCATAATTAACTCCCTGCCTTCTAAACGAATAAAAGAACTTTCTGTTGGTTTGTACTCCACACCAATTGTGCCACCATTAACAATATATCCAGTACTTTTGCCAGTCAAATCCTTGATTTGTCCAGTTAAAAAACCATCTTTATCCGAAAACATTTCGCCACGAACATAGATTCCAAATTGGGGTTTTAACTGATATTTAAAAGTTAAAATAGCACTATAAACAGAGGCTGATTTTGCACTATCCAAAAGATTAGAATGTTGTTGAGCAATATAATCGACACCAATGGATGTTTTTAATTTTTCAGTAAGTTGATAATTAAAAACCACATTATTTAAAAGACGTAAATGCTTATTTTTAGTACCTTCTGGTGACTCTTCTCCAAGTATATTATAATAACTTAAACTCCCTTTATTACCTAATAAATAGGAAAGTGATAGCCCAACCGATTTAGATTTATTATTATCTAAATAGATATTGTAACCATTTAAAACATGTAAACACATAATTAATTTATCGTTAGGTAAATAGGAAAGTTTTATACCAGCCTGAAGCCATGGTTCGTAATATGAAATCATTGCTAGACAACTAACAATATTATCTTTTGGCAAAAGGGTTTCTGCGCCAATGTGAGTCTTAAAAAATCCAGCATCAAGCCAAACATTTTTCGAAAGCCGTATTCCTACATTTGCTTCTTGTATCATGTTATATACTTTCGACCAAGCACTTGAAGGAATATCTCCATAATGAATAGTGGTTAATGCCCTTATTTTTGAAGATGTATATTGTGCTGTAATTTGAATAATGTTTAATCCAAATATTTCACTTTTCGGCGAAACTACTGGGAATTTCTGATAATTATTTGGCGGTACTGAATCGGTATAATATGCATAGTAGGTATCGATGTAGCCACCTATTTTAAATTTTGATATTGAATCTTTTGATTGAGCAAAACTAAATGAGGTTAAAATAAAAGAGGCTGCTAAAAGAAAAAAGAACTTGTTTTTCATGTAAAATTAATGCAGATTTAAATTAATTGAATCAAACTGTAAATGCAAACAAAACTATACAATAAAACGCTTTTATTTAAGATTATGAAAGCGATGTTTTAAAATAATATAATCTTAATTTAGTATCTTTGATACGTTCTATAAAAACAAAAAAATGAGCATACTAAAAAAAACAGGCAAATGGTTACTAATCATTTTGGTGCTTTTAAATCTGCTTATTCTTGTTTCTGGAAAAACATATTTATACAAAGGGCTTGCAAACACTTATTTCAAAGGGCGTCCAGGACCAAGCATTGAAGAATATGAAATTTTTGACAATCGCGAAGTAAAATCCGGAAAAGCACAATTGTGGCATATCGCTAAAAACTATAATAGCAAAATAATTTCTCCAGAACACGAAAAAAAATTCGGAGAAATGCAAACTGTTGCCTATGTAATTATCAAAAATGATTCGATAATTCACGAACAATATTGGGATGGATTTAACGAAGACTCATATACTAATTCGTTTTCAATGGCAAAAACTTTTGTTAGCATGTTGGTTGGCATTGCTATTGAAGAAGGAAAGATAAAAAGTATTGACGAAGTTGTAAGTGATTTTTTACCTGAATTTAAAGAGGGCGATAACGCTAAACTAACTATCAAACATCTGTTAACAATGTCGTCAGGTATTAATTTTGATGAAAACTATGTGAATCCAATAGCCTACCCTGCTGCTGCATATTACGGAAGCGATTTAAAAAAACTCACTTTCGGATACAAAGTAACAGAAGAACCTGGTAAAGTATTTAAATATTTGAGTGGTAATACCGAATTACTTGGTTTTATTCTTGAAAAAGCGACAGGTAAAAAGCTAAGTGAATACATGTCGGAAAAGCTTTGGCAACCACTCGGTGCTAAAAACAAAGCCTTTTGGAGCCTAGACCATTTAGATGGAATGGAGAAAGCTTATTGCTGTTTTAATTCCAATGCGCGCGACTTTGCACGCTTAGGACAACTTTATTTAGATAGTGGCAAATGGAATGGTAAACAAATTATTGCAAGCGATTACGTTTTAAATTCGGTTAAAACAGCTGATTTAATTGATGTTAATGGCAATAAAAACAATATTTATGGCTACTCATGGTGGTTATTGCCAAACTATAAAGGACATTCTATTTTTTATGCTCGTGGAATACTAGGACAATACATTATTTGTATTCCCGATAAAAAAATGGTTATTGTGCGTTTAGGTAAAAAACGTGAAAAATCAAAAGGGACAGAACACCCGAAAGATTTTTATAATTACTTGGATGCTGCATTAGAGATGTATGGTAATTGATTTATGAAAAAAGATATTGCTCCGCCACTTTTTGAAAACGTTGCCATAGCAATTGTTAAAGAACAAAATGAACTTTCAGAAACCATATGGAATGTTTATTTGATAAACCTAAGACAAGAAAAAATAGAAGGTGTATTAATTACATCAAATGGATACGGCATTTTTGAAGGGGAAGAAGTAAAAACATCCTTATTACGACACTTTTTAGATGAAGTGGAGCCCAATAAGTTTAAAAAAGTTGAACCTATACCGGATAATTTGTTCGGTTTAAATAATGAATATTGGTTGAGTTTTTTCATAAACAAAGTCATGTACGACAAAAAATATATTTTTCTTCCTGAAACCATCAAAGAAGAATATTTGATTACAATACCACTCTTAAACAAAAAGGGTGTAATGATTAAATAATTTTATCATTAATTTTATTTTAAAAAAATTATGCTCGATACTATTAAACTTTCATCCGTTCTATTTTTAGATGTTGAAACAGCACCTGTTGTATATAAATACAGTGATTTAGATGATTCCATGCGCCCATTTTGGGATACAAAGTTTCGTTTTCAAACGGCAGAAACACCTGAATCGCATTATAAAAAAGCTGGAATATTTGCAGAATTTTCGAAAGTTATTTGTGTATCAGTTGGGTATTTTAGTGGCGACACTTTTCGTATAAAATCATTTTTCAGAAAGGATGAAAAACATTTATTACAAGATTTTGCCGACCTGCTAAACGCCCACTTTAACCGTAAAGAACATTTACTATGCGCTCACAATGGAAAAGAGTTTGACTTCCCTTTTTTATGCAGAAGAATGCTTATCAATGGCATTAAACTACCAAAAACATTAAACATTGCCGGAAAAAAACCTTGGGAAATAAATCATTTAGATACTATGGAGCTTTGGAAATTTGGAGACTATAAAAACTATACATCCTTAAATTTACTTGCTAAAATTTTCAACATTCCTACACCCAAGGATGATATGGATGGAAGCGATGTAGCGAAAGTTTACTGGGAAGAAAAAAACATAAAACGTATTGTTACCTATTGTCAGAAAGATGTGCTTACTGTAGCTCAATTAATACTTCGGTTTAAAGGTGACCCTTTGATTGAAAATAAAAACATTGTTTTTGCTTAATCATTTATAACTTTTCATGTACCTTTAAACTTTATTATTGGTAGCTTGTTTATCATAATCTTACTATGTATTTCTTCAAAAAAACGAAGCCTCAAGCAATATCTTTAGCCCTTTTGTTAATTATTTGTATTAGCTCATGTACAAAAACAAAATCCAAATTAGATGCTTACGGGCCAGTTTTTTCTGCAGTAATACTTAATGATGTTGGTGTTTTTAGAGGATTTAATTTAGGAGACTCTCTTAATTATGTTCAAAAAAATGAACTATCTCAACCTGTCGAATCTGATAACAACTATTTATATTACGAAAACAAAATAGATTCTTCCGAGAATTCGCTTTCAAACATTGGTTCGTATAACATCACTTATAATTTTGATGATAAGGGCTTAAGCGAAATACAGTCTGATATATTTATAAAAGACGGAAATAAAGAAGAGGAGGTTTTTAATAAGTTTAAAACTTATTTTGACGAACATTACGGCACAAGCGAAAACCACATGGGCTTTAGTGTATGGACAGTAAAGTCATCAAAATATAATGATGTACGAATTAGCCTTAGTGACGAAAGCTCAGATTTTTCAGTTGATAAAGCCCCAGCAAAAATTTCTCTTTGGATTTATCCTGATGAAAATTAATTGGTGAATAGAATACTTTAAAAAAAACTAAAAAATAATAGTTCCCCTTTTTAAATTACTTCACCATCTTTTAATGTTATTATTCTGTCGGTTTTATTAGCAAAAGACATATCATGAGTAACAACTACAATCGATTGATTAAATTGCTCTTTTAATTCTTTAAAAATATCGAATACATTTTGGGAATTTTTAGAATCCAAATTACCCGTTGGTTCATCCCCAAAAATTATTTTAGGTTCATTAATTAAAGCACGTGCTAACGCAACACGTTGCTGTTGACCACCAGAAAGTTTATTCGCTTTTTTTAATGCTTGGTCACGCAAACCAAGTAAATCAAGCTTTTTATAAGCCCGGTCTTTTATTTCCTCTTCGCTATATTTTGCCAGCTTAGATGCTGGTAAGCATATATTTTCCAACACTGTAAATTCGGGTAATAAATAATGAAACTGAAAAATAAAACCAATTTTTTGGTTCCTGATTTCTGCCAATTCATTTTTTGTTTTTAAACTCAAATCATCGCCATCAAAATAAATGTGACCTGTATAATCAGTATCTAGTGTACTCAACACATAAAGCAATGTTGATTTTCCACTACCCGATGAACCAACAATAGAAACAAACTCGCCCTGATTAATTTGAATGTTAATGTTTTTCAAGGCCTGAAATTCAACAGGGTCGTGAAAATTTTTATTCAGATTTTGAGTTTTTATAATTGCTTGATCGGTCATTTTTATTTTGATCTAATAATATCAATAGCATCTACTTTAGCTGCTTTACGTGCCGGAATATAACCGGCAACAGCTGTAGTAATTATTCCAAATACAAATGCAAACAAATAAAATCCAGGTGTGGAATTAAAATGCAAATACTCCATCGAAACAAATCCCTTGATATCCATCCGAATACTACCTACAATTTTTTGCATAAAAAACCCAACAACTAAACCGAGTAAACCACCTGATGTACCAATAATTAGAGACTCGGTTAAAAAAATTATTTTAATATCCCTGTCCTTATACCCAATGGCTTTTAAAATGGCTATATCAGGCATTTTTTCGTAAATAATCATCATCAAGATATTAAATATTCCAAATCCTGATACAACTAAAATTGAAACGATAATTAAATATGTTACCATATTTTGAATTTTAAAAACGCTAAATACACTTGCATTGGCCTCTTTCCAATCGATTGATCTAAAACCAAATTTTGAATTATAAAATTTCGCTAACTCTTCGGATTGAGAAAAATCTTTCAACTTAATATTTATATCTGTAATGTAACTACCATCTACTTGTAATAATTTTTGGGCATTACGGATATTTATATACGCTCTACTTTTATCTACATCGGTTAAACCGCTGTGGTTTATGCCCACAATTTTCATATCCAAATTAACTCCCAATGGAGAAACAACAGAAATATTATCATTTATTTTTGCACCTAATAAATCTGCTAATCCATCGCCTAATATAATTCCGTTTGGTATTGTTTCTAGCTTAGTTATATTCCCTTGCTTCATATTTTTAGAAACGTCAAACAAAATATTTTCTTTCACTATATCAACCCCCGAAACACGACCAGCAATTTGAGCGATGCCGACTTTAAAAATCGCCTGTGATCCTAAAAATGGCGACACCCCTGCAACACGTGAGTCTTTTTCTAAAATTGAAATTATCTGATAACCATTTTTAATTTTTGATTGTTCATCTTTAGGTTTTTGATTTTGAACGGCATTCCAATGGTTAGGTTGATGATTAATTTTATCTAAAATACTTGGTCTGTTTTTTTCTGCCTCATTATAAATTCTAATATTAGCAGTTGTATTTACAGTTTCCTGAATAAAGAAATCCTGAAAACCGGACATTAATCCTGCTTGAAAAATAAAAATGGCAATTCCAAAAGTTACTCCAAGCATAGCAACAATTGTTTGTCGCTTTTTCGAAAACAAATGCGTTAATGCTATTTTTAAAAGAGGATTTTTTTTCATTTAATTTTTACAACTCAATATTAATGCATTAATGATATAATTTCTAAGGTTTCGTAATTTCTGTTGATTCGTCGATGCCACTTAAAACCTCTACAAACTCTAGGTCTGAAGCGCCTTTGTTAATAGATGTAAGTTCATTGCTACCAACTTTTTTAATTTTATTCCCTTGAATCAAAAACTCTCTTGGTATTACCAAAGCATTTTTATTTTCCGAAATAATAATATTTGCTTCTACCGACATGCCCGAATATATTATTGTTTTACTATCCAATAGTATGGATGAAATAACTTTAGACGTTTTATTGCTTTGATTTATTCGAGGGTAAACTTCCTCCACTTTTCCTTTAAATACAATGTCTTTATAGGCATCAATGGAATAAACAATATTTTGATTTTTCCTAATTAAGGAAACATCTGTTTCATCTACACTCAATTCAATTTCGAAATGCAATGCATCACCAATTTCCATTAATACTATTTGCGTGTTTACTAACTCGCCTTCTTTCGGAACAATATCGTACACTTTACCATTTACGGCTGATGTAATGGTGTAATCATTTTTATTTGATACTTGTGCATCGTATTGTATTCGTGCATTTTCAAGCTCTACTCTTATTTTATCGCGAGCATTTGTTAATGAACTTAGTGCCTTTAAATAATTTTGTTTTGAAATTTCAAATTGTGTTTTTGATTGGTCCAACTGAAATTTTGATGTTGCATTATCTTTCATTAATGCATTAAAACGGCTGTAATTAGTAGAGTCTAATTGATATTTCGATTTTGCAGATGCAACATCTTGTTTTAATGCTGTAATGTATGCAGAATTTTCATTCGCATTTTTTTGGGCTAAATCCAATAAATTTTTTGCTGTAGTTACATTCAAACTACTTACTTCACTTCTTATTGTCATTAAAGCTTGCCCTACTTTTACGGAGTCGCCAATATGAATATTAATTTTTTCAATATAACCAGGAAGCTTACTAAATACTTTATAGTCGTTTATTGGAAATATTTTACCAGAAGCATAAACAGCCTGCGTAATATCTCTTCGGGAAGGAGTTACCGTTGTGTTTTTATTTTTGCAACTTACAATTAAAATGATAATTGAAAAAACAAATTGTATTTTTCTCATGCTATTTTATTTTTTACCAATGATTCCTAACTGTGTGTTATTAAAACTATCTTCATCTTTTAAACCATTAACAAACATTCTATCAAATGATGAATGTGCAAATAATATAATTTCTGACAACTGAAATGTTATATCCTTCAAATAAATTCCGATCATGTAAACGATAATTGCTAATCCCTTGTGATGAAAAATGTTGTAAAGGTATGCCCACGCTTTTGTATTTACAAGGTAACCAATCATGCTCAAATCTGGTAATAAAAGCACAGCTCATTTTATTGAATAAAAAGATTGCAAAGATGAACATTGCAAGCTCTTCTAACTTTATGATTTTTGTCATAGCTTTTAAATTTAAAAGGCTTTGCAATGAATGCAAAGCCTTTTTTTTAATAATCTAAATTCCCATATTCTAATTTTGTTCCTTTTAAAAACAAAATAAAACGAGTAAATAAAATAAAAAATGGTATGTACATTATCACTTTTGGTAAACCTAAATGTTTAAGAATTAGTTCTGATTTTCGTTTTAAGCGTTCTGCAATCAAATACATTGCAGGCACTAACAACAAGGTAAGAAATGTTGCAAAAGCCAATCCGAATATCATAGTCCAAGCTAAAGGGCCCCAAAACACAACGCTATCGCCACCAAAATAAATATGTGGATTACCGTGCGCTAACAAGGTTTCAAAATCTATATTCAATCCAACAGCTAAAGGAATAAGTCCTAGAATTGCTGCTGTTGCAGTTAAAATTACGGGAGTCATACGTGTACGACCCGCATCAACAGTTGCTTCCCAAAGCGAGGAGCCTTCTTCGCGCTGCTTTTCGGCAAACTCAACTAATAAAATACCGTTTCGAACAACTATACCAGCAAGTGCAATTACACCAACTCCAGTCATTACAATACTCATGTCCATTTTAAAAAGCGCAGTACCAATTAATACTCCTATTATGCTAAAAAATATTTCTGTTAAAATAATAAATGGTTTACCGATTGACGCAAATTGAACTACTAAGATCAATAAAATTAACCCCAATGATGAAAGCATTGCTCCACCTAGAAATGCTCCGGTTTCAGCTTGTTCCTCTTGTTGGCCTGTCATTTTAACTTCAATTTTTCCTGTAGGAGAAAATCCTTTGATTGCTTTTTGAACATTTGCAGCAACTTCGTTTTCATTATTACCCGCTGTAACACCCGACGATAAAGTAATTACGCGTTTTTGCATTTTACGTTTTATGCTTCCATAAGTATTACTGTATTGGATATCACAAAAAGCAGACATTGGCACACTTCGTAAAACCCCACCCATATTCATATCCCTGAATGTAATCTTTAAATTTCGCAATGCTTCAATATTATTCCGTTGATCGTATTGATAACGTATCTGAATTGGATATTGATCTTTTTCATCTCTGAATTTACTTGCTTCTAGTCCAAATACAGCATTACGTATTTCCATGGCAATAGCTCCGCTAGAAATCCCTTCACGATTAGCGCGCTCTCTATCAATATTAAAAACTATTTCGGGTTTATTACTTTCAAAATCAGATTTTATATTTTCAACTCCTGCAATTTTTTGATCATCTAAAAAATGTTTTAAATTAACTGCATTAACAACCAACTCATTAAAATCATCACCACGCACTTCTATGTTAATCGGTTTTGAAACGGGAGGTCCTGATTGCTCTTTAGTTACATTTATTTCAGCTCCAGGTATACTCCAATGTAAGTTTTGTAAACTACTTAAAATAGCAGCGGTTGATTCACCATCCCGTTTTTCGAAATCAACAAACGAAATCGCGATTTTGCCTCTGTTTGGATAGTCGCCTTGATCCTGATCTTGAGGATCTGTAGTTCCTTTAGTAACATTAGTGATTACAGATTTTACAATTTTATTTGAATCGCCCAAGACTTCATTTACTTTTTGTTCCACTTGTAACATTACTTTATTTGTTTTAGCAGGATCGGTACCAACAGGTAGTTTTACGTAAACATATACAAAGTTAGGATCGCCTTGTGGGAAGAAAACTACTTTTGGACTACGAATTGCAAAGAATACAATTGATAGCATAAACAACACTAATGTTCCTACAAGTGCCATCCAAGGGCGTTTTAAGAATCGTAATAAAAATTTAGTGTAACGTTCTTGAAATGCTGGCCATGCTTTAGTTTGAAATTTTTCGATAACATTGTATAGCCAAAAGCGGTGTAACAGCATAAAAAAGGCAAAAAACAAAACTAAATTTCCAAATGCCGCATGTCCACTATTATGAGCAATAACTGCTGCTATTAAATAAAGAACTAATTGAATTTTTGCAAGCTTGGTAAGCTTGCCATATTTTTCTTTTTCCTCATCGTGCGTTTTCATAAAATCAACAGCAAATACAGGATTTATAATATAAGCAACCAATAAGGATGCAAGCAATGTGATAATCAATGTGATTGGCAAAAAGAACATAAACTTGCCAATAATACCACTCCAAAATGCGAGAGGAATAAAAGGTGCGAGTGTTGTTAATGTTCCACTTAATACGGGTAAAAATACTTCGCCAGCGGCCATTTTTGCAGCTACTTTAATATTTCGTTTGCCGTTATCAAAAAGACGGTGTGTGTTTTCAATTACCACAATGGCATCATCTACTACAATTCCAAGTGCAAGTAAAAATGCAAACAACACAATCATGTTTAATGTAAAACCAATACTTGGCATAAACAAAAAAGCTATGAACATGGAAAGAGGAACAGATGCTGCAACAAAGATGGCATTGGTAACTCCCATGAAAAACATCAAAATAAAAGTTACTAAAATAAATCCAATGATAATTGTATTAATCAAATCATGTAATGTTGTTCGTGTTTTTTCGGACTGATCACCTGTAACAGTTATTTTCAGATCTTTGGGGAAACCTGACTTTTTCATCTCTTCAATAGTTGCATTTATTTTATCCGATGCTTCAATTAAATTTTCTCCAGAACGCTTAATAATGTTTAAGGTAATTACATTTTTACCTTCTAAGCGAGCATAACTTTCCTGTTCCTTATTTCCATCTTTTACCTCGGCAATATCTTTTAAATAAAGTTTTGCTCCCGAGCCCGATGTTACAATTAGATTTTTTATTTCTTCGACTGTTTTAAATTCCGATTTAATCGAAAGATTTCTTTTCATTCCATCCATCGGAACTAAACCTCCCGAGATATTCATATTCTCATATTTTACAGCACGTTCAATGTCGGCAATTGATAGATTGGAAGCTTGTAATTTATACATATCCACATTGATCTGAATTTCGCGTTCTAAATCCCCAACCATTTGCACACGCGAGATTTGTTTCATCCCTTCAATTTTATCTTTCAAATCATCTGCATATCTTTTTAATTTAATTAAGTCCATTTTACCAGCCATGTTTACATACATAATAGGCAAATCAGAAAAAGCAATTTCCTGAACATTTGGTTGACGAGTTAAATCTTTTGGTAAATCCATAGCGGCTTTATCTACAGCATCTTTAACTTTTAATTTTGCATCGGCAACATTTACATTGGTATTAAATTCAACCAATATAACCGACACATCCTGCACCGAAGTAGAGTTTAATTTTTTTACTCCCGAAATAGATTTCAATTGTTTTTCGATTGGTTTGGTAACCAAATTTTCAATGTTAGTTGGGGAGTTGCCAAAGTAAACGGTGTTCACATAAATTGTAGGAACAACAATATCTGGAAAGCTTTCTTTTGGCAAGCTATTGTATGCTTTAATACCAGCAAAAACAATAAAAAAGGTAAGCACGTAAATACTTATTTTATTATCAATAGCCCAACTCGACGGTTTAAATTCTTTGAATTTCATAACAAATTTTTAATTTTAATTTTTTGCGACATTGCTAGTTTTTTAGACTAGCAACCTTTTTACAAATCAATTTTTATATTTTGCTTAAATACGTTTTGAATGACACACCCAATAGTGATTCGTTTAAACAATTATTTTTTATAAGCAATTACATCGCCATCATTCACAATATCATAACCGCTATCTAATAACAAATCTCCTTCTTTTAATCCAGTTAAAACTTCTGCTTTACCATTGTATTGTTTGCCAACAGTTATTTTTTGTTTTTTAGCCACATTGCCACTAGCAATAAAAACAAACGAAGCTCCACTTTCATCTTTCTGAATTACATTTACAGGTACAATCAAAGCAGGTGATGCTGATTGGTAATCGTTAATGCTTAAACGGGTAACCATGTTTGGATGATATTCAATATTATTATCTAACAACACTTCCACATTAAAAGTTCGGCTATTTTGATTAATGGCACGCGAAACAAAACTTACTTTACCAATTAATGAGTCGTTCATATCAGGAAAACGAATAATTGTTTCAGAACCTTTTTTAATTTTTGATGCATAGCTTTCAGCAACATCAGCTTTTACTTTTAGATTTGAATAATTGATAACACGGATAGATGGCATTCCAGGAGAAGCAATCTGTCCAAGCTTAATATCTATTGCGTCGATAGTGCCATAAATAGGAGAAATGATTTTGCTCATTCGCAATTGTTCTTGGAGTGTAGCCATCTTTTTAGTCATACTTTCTTTGTTTGTTTTGGCTTGTAAAAATTGAACTTCAGTTCCAATTTTTTGATCCCAAAGATTTTTTTGTTTGTCGTAAATTTGATTTACCAAATCAATATTGGTTTGCAAATCAGAAATTTGTTGATTGATAGCGCGAGGATCTGTTTCTGCCAAAACTTGTCCTGCACTTACTTCATCACCAACTTTTACATTTATTTTAGTAATGGTTCCAGGCATTTCAGAACTTATTGAAACGTTTTCATCAGCATCCACTTTCCCTTGCACATCAATAAAATTTTTAAATATTTCTGGTTTTAAATTTACTACCGAAACGGCTAAGCCAGATTGTGTAGAATCATTTGCAATTAACTCTGTTTCTAATGCAAGAATTTTTGATCTCAATTCTGCTTCTTGTTTTTTCAATCCTTCCAGCTCTGTTTTTTTATCCGTACCTCCCGAATGGCAAGCTATTAATGCTAATGCTGGAATAAAAAGTAATTTTTTCATAATTTATTTTGTATTGATTGTGTAAACTTTATTTTTTATTGTTTGATTTGTTTTTATTGTTGATGTCATTCCGATTTCTCTTTTCGCGAAAGAGGAATCTTCTCGTTGTTAATTCTATTTTTTCGTTAATCCAATTCTATAAAATCTAAATTTGGATTTGTTATTTTAATTATTTTTTCATTCTGTTTTCGCTACCAACCTTTTAATTCTTTTTCTCTTTTTATTACCTCTTCAATACTTATAAAATGTTTGTAATGCACCAAATTATAACAGTAATATTTACCAGCAAATGATTTTATATTTCCTTTATTTCATTGGTGTTCGTATAACCTTCTTTTAAAATCATTTGTTACTCCAATGTATAATACTGTTTTACCTAGGTTTGTAGTTATGTAAATACAATAATTACGATTCCACATATTTCTTCGTTTTAAGAAGATCCCTTTGTTCGTTTTTAAAATTATTTTAAAATCCCATTTGCTTTATCAAAATCTATTTTCGCTACAATGGCATCAAACAAAGCATTATAGTAATTTGTTTGCGCCTCTTTTAAGGCTGTTTCAGATGAAATTAATTCTAAATTCGAACCAACTCCTTGTTCATATTTTAATTTTGAAACATGTACAACATCTTCTGCAACAGCAATATTTTTCTTTTGATTATCAAGTGATGATGTTGCATTTTTTAAAATAGTTGAGGAAGAGGCAATATCCAAGTCGATTGTTTTTTTAATGAAATCCAAATTGTTTTCCGATTGCATTAATTTTAATCGTGCTTGCTGAGTAGTAGAATGTCCTCTTAATCCAGTAAATAATGGCATTGTTATTTTACCTCCAATTAAACCTGTTGGATACCATGGAGTGGAATGTTGGAACATATCCAATTTGCTTCGCATTGCAGTTTCAGATAATGAACCATACGCCACAGCAGTAGGTAAAAAAGCAAGTTTGTTGCGTTTTAAATCTAATTTAGCTAATTGAAATTGAGTTTCAACTAAATTATATTCAACACGTTTGGTATAATCAAATTTGTCGGCAGAAAGGTTGGTAACATTAAATTTTACATCTTCCAACTTATCAGTTAATATTAGCGATGAATTAATATCCATTCCCATTTGATACTTTAATAAATATGCCCCAAGTTCTAATAACCGTTGTACTTTTTCTTGCTCTACTAATAAATTATTGTAGGTAACTGTTAATCTATCATAATCTAATTTTTCAACAAAACCATTTTCAAATAATGCCTTTGTATCATCCACTGCTTTTTTAACACGAGCAATGTTTGCATCCATTAATTTAGAACGCTCCTGGTTTATTAAAACCGTATAATAGGCCTTGCTTAAGATTGCTGTTGTTTCAGTTTTTGTTCGCTGCGTAGCTTTATTAGAAAGTTCTACATACAATTTTGATGCTTTTAAGCCCAAAAAATAATCACTGCTGAATAATAATTGAGATACATCAAACCCTGCACTAGTTTGATATTGCAATCCAAATTTTAATGCTGAATACACACCGGGAGGTCCCCCAAAATTTTTCGCTTCAACAACACTTGTCGGCACTTCTATAAAATCTTTTACATCAAAATTTCCATTTATTTGTGGCAAACCAGCTCCCAAAATTTGATTAACTTTTTCGTGTGCCAATTCTTCATCAATAATTGCATTTTTTACATCTTTTTGATTTTTTAATGCAAAGTCGATGGCTTGTTGCAATGAAAAAGAGTATGTGGCATTTTGATTTGCCTGTCCGAAAACGACCACCGTAAATAGACCAAGCCCAATTGTTAAAAATATTTTTTTCATCTTTTTTATTTTTGTAACTTTATTCATCTTCATTAACTTCTTTGTACTTATTTATTAATTTATGTCCTTTGATGGTGCATATTCCGTGTAAAAAATGATCGAGCAATGCTAATTGTACATCTACTATTTTAAATTTATTGGGTGGAAAAGCTTCTGGATTAAACCCCATTTCAACTTCTTCCATTCGTAAACGAGCCATTATCTTAGTGTTTATATCATCACGCACCAAACCTTGCTCAATACCCCTTTTAACTGATTCTTCAACAATACGTTCAATACAATCTTCTTTAAATTTTTTGAACATATTCCACGATTTTGGATGGTACTTTTGAATATCGTAAAATAAATTAGGATTCATTTGCGAAAACATTGCACCCATTTTCTTCATCATTGCAAAAACTTCTACTATTACATTGGGTGCATCTGTAGCTATTTGCTTAAATTCCAACTCATTGATTTTCATAAGCTGAGATATAAGTGTTTCTACAATTTCATTTTTATCTTCAAAATATAAATAGATTGTTTTTTTTGATATTGCTAAATGTTTTGCAATATCATCCATGGTTACACTCTTTATACCGTACTTAAAAAAAAGCTCTTGAGCACCTTGAACTATCCTGCCTTTGGGTTCCATCTGCATTTTTTATAAAATTGGGTGCAAAACTACGGAAACAAATTTAATTTCCAAAGTTTCCAAAGTAAAAATAAAAAGAATGATACATCGAATTTTATCTTAATTCAAATAACTTTAAAACAAGGT
>CANCPZ010000007.1 GCA_947380175.1 Bacteroidota bacterium
CATCGCATCCAGCAGGTACACCTGAAAATTGTTTTGAGCTAAAAGATAATTCACCTACTTGGCGTAATTACCTTGCAACTTTTTTTAACAATGTTGATAATAGTTTATTGAGTCCTATTAAAACGGGCGATTACGTATTAGCATATTCTCAAAAATCATTGAGCAATGCAATTTATGATTTTGTTACACCTAATGCATTAGGTTGGGTTTTTGAACACGTTTTAGGTAGCACTCAATTAGCAACTATGCCAGCATCGCGTCCTTATATTTTATTTACTAAAATAGGTTCAAATGTTTCAAAAGAAGTTGTTGGTTCAGCAACTAGTTCAATTATTACTTTTGATACAGCAATCACTTCAAATTTTACCAGTGGGTCAATTTATTCGCCCGTAATAGGGCCTGCTTTAAGTTGGGGTTCATTTCATTGGCGTCAAAGAACACTTGATGGTGCAACAACGCAAGATAGTATTGTTGTAAAAATAATTGGTATTAAAGTAAATGGAACCGAGGATTCGCTTGCTTGTTTTCATATTGATTCATTGGATGTATATGATTTAGCTCGTTATGTTGATGTTGCCCAATATCCCAAAATACGTTTGGTAGCATCTATGCAGGACCCTAATCTGCATACACCACCTCAAATGAAACGCTGGCAAGTAATATACGCCCCAGTTCCTGAAGCTACAATTAATCCTGCAATAGGTTTTTCGTATGCTCAAGGCGACACTTCAGTTATGCAGCAAGGTAATAAAGTAAAAATATACTTGCCAATACAAAATATAGGCGATATGCCATTTGTTGATAGTTTATTGGTTACCTACTGGATAGAGGATGCAAATAGAGGTATCCATTCTTTGCCTTCAAAAGTTAAGAAACCAGGATTTATGCCAGGCGAAGTAATAATGGACACAATTAATTTAAATTCATCTTCATATATGGGTAATTGTGGATTATGGGTGGAGGTTAACCCTGTTAACCCATTAAATCCAATAGATCTTAGTAATACGCAGCTTGAGCAATATCATTTTAACAATATAGCTTGTATTGGTTTTACTGTTAATCCAGACAGGATAAATCCTTTATTGGATGTTACATTTGATGGAGTTCATATTTTAAATAATGATATCGTTTCAGCAAAACCCAACATTTTGATAAAGCTTAAAGATGAGAATCAGTATCTTGCTTTAAATGATACCAGTGATTTTAAAATATTTATTCAAAGCCCTTCACAGCCTTTAAAACGAATTTATTTTGGAAACTCTATTACATTTATTCCTGCCGTGTTACCAAACAATAGTTGTAAAATAAATTATATGCCATCGCTTATCGAAGATGGAACCTACCAGCTGATTATTGAGGCTAAAGATCGATCTAATAATTTATCTGGTATAAATGACTATAAAATAAGTTTTGAAGTAATAAATAAATCTACCATTACCGAAGTGATGAATTATCCTAATCCGTTTTCTACATCAACGCATTTTGTTTTTACAATAACGGGCTCAGTAATTCCTACTTATTTCAAGATTCAAATTTTAACTATTACAGGTAAGGTTGTTCGTGAAATTAATAATGATGAATTAGGTGTTATACATATTGGCAGAAACATTTCAGATTATGCTTGGAATGGTAAAGATGAGTTTGGCGACCAGCTAGCAAATGGACTTTATTTATATAGAGTAGTTACTTCAATAAATGGAGAGATAATTGAAAAAACCCAAACGGATGCTGATCAGTATTTCAAAAAAGGATTTGGGAAAATGTATTTAATGAGATAAGTGTTGGATTTATAAATTCATAAATAAATACGTTCTGCCTTTTTTTATTCGTTTTTAAAGTATCTGATAATTATTGTATTTATTCATTCATTTTAAATTAAAGAGTTGTAAAGTCCTTTTTTTATTGCAAACTATTTTTAAATTTGTAAGAATGTTATTTTACAAATTAGCAATGAACAAAAACTGTACGTTAAATCTAACTATTTATATATTTTTTTTATTTTCAATACGTACATCTTCTTCAGTTGCTCAATTAAAAGTAGAGGAGGTTATTCAAAAAATTATTACAAACAATCCTGATTTACAGGCGAATTCAAAAAAAATAAATCAGGCAACAGGTATTCTTCTTCAAGCTAAAGGTTCTTTTAATACAACCTATTCCGCAAATTTTAATAAGGCGCTTGCTAAAACAGATTATACTTACGAATCTCCAACTTTATCTACACCAATTGATTCTTGGAATTATTCCGTGGGTGTTTCGCGCAAGTTGCCCTGGGGTATGGTTATTTCGCCATCTGTGGGAGTTAAAAATTATGGTTATGTCGAGTCGTATCCAGGGAAAGGAGATGTGTTAACTAATCATGGTGTTGCTTCTTTAAGGGTTGTGCAGCCTTTATTATTAGGGCTTGGTAAAAAATACAATATGGCAAATATTCGTAACGCACAGCTAGCTATTTCTGCTACCGAACACGAATATATTTATCAAGCATCAGAAATTATTTTACAAAGTTTAGAAACATATATACAATATATAGGTGCTTATCAGAATTTACTTATTCAAATTCAAACGGAAGCAAGTTTAAATAAAGCTATTGTCGATGTAAATCGTTTGATAAAATTGGATGCATTACCTGCATCTGAAGTTATCATTCTCGAGGCCCAATTATCCAATCAAAGAGCAATGCATAAGCTTGCTGAAAATAAAATGGAGTCAGTAAAAAATCAATTAGGGGCACTAATGGGATTAAAAGAAGAAGAAATTTATTCAATGCCGCTTCCTGATACTGTTTTTCCTGTAACATTTTCTAATAGCACTATTAATGAGGATTTTATTAAAAATTGGTTAGATAAATCTTTCGTAAACCGACATGATTACATGGCTCTTGAAAAAAATATACAAAGTGCTGAACTGGATTGTTTTGTTAGTAAAAAAAGTGTAAAACCTCGATTAGATTTAACTCTGACCACTGGTTATACTGGTTTATCACAGGCGTTAAATTCAGAACAATATTACCAGTCATTAACACAAAATATTCCGGGTGTGAACTACATGGTTGGGCTTTCATTCGTTTTTTTAGGAAAAAATGACTATGCAAAAGGAAAAGAAATAGAAACACTTTCAACATTGGATATATTAGAAGAGCAGAAAAAAAAATTAATTTTAAATATTCATAATCAAATAAAACAAACTGGAAATAATTATAAAAACAATGCTCAAGTGGTAGGATTCTTAAGTGAATCCGAAAAAAATTATAAAAAAGCATACCAAAATGAAATAAGAAAATTTCAAGCAGGTACCTCTACATCATTTATTGTTGTTCAGGTTCAGAATGATTATTTATTGTCAAAAAATCAATTGGTATCATTATTAACAGACCTTAATATTTCAGTTCTTGAATTTCGTCATAACACCGGTACTTTAATTGAAGCACAATCGGATAACACATTTAATATTAATCCCACAAAAATTTTTACATTGCCTTTGGCTAAATAAAAACACACAATGAGTCAACTTTTTAGAAAAGATGCTTTAGATAAACTTCAATCACCAGAACGTCTCAATGAGATGGTTCAGATTACCAACAAAAAAGCATGGTTTGCCCTTTGTGGTATTGGTGGTATGCTTATTATTGGAATTATTTGGTGCTTTTTGGGTCGCATTCCTGAAACAGTGAAGGGAGATGGAATGTTACTTCAGCCTGAAGGTGTTACTGAAATAGTTGTAAGTGGAACAGGAATTCTTTCAAAGATTACAGTTAAAGAGGGCGCACTTGTTCATAAAGGTGATGTCCTTGCATATTTATCGATTCCTGAAATGGAAATGCAAATTTCGAATGCTCAAAAAAATCTATTAGAGTCGAAAGAGTATTTTGATGATCTTAGTTTGTTTGACGAAAAAGATATTTCCATGCGTCAGAATTTACTCGGTAAAAAAGAAAATCTTCAAAATAATACGATTAAGTCAAACGAGCAACTATTGCAGTTTTATAAAGATAAAATTACATCTCAAGAAGCTTTATTAAAAGATGGTTTGATAACTAAAGAAACTATTTTAAATACACGAAATGAATATTTTCGTTTGCAACAGCAACAAGATGGTTTAAAGAATGAAATTGTTTCGGTAGGTTTGGATATGTTTCAAAATGTAAATCAAAAAGATAAAGAGCGTAAAATCATGAAGCAAAAAATCAATGATGCAGAACGTAATCTTCAACAAATAAAAACATTGTATGGTTTGATGGGTACTATTTATAGTAGCACAACAGGAACTGTTATCGAAATTCTTGCAAATACCGGTAATATGCTTATACCTGGAACCACATTGATGCGTGTAGAACCAACAAAAGAAAATGAAGCATTAGAGTGCAATATTTATGTTAGATCTACCGAGGGTAAACGCGTTGTGCCTGGAATGAAAGTAAAAATTTCTCCGTCTACTGTTGAGCGTGAGGAATATGGTTTTATTGTTGGTACCGTAACGTATGTTTCTCAATATCCTGCCTCTTTTCAAGGAATGGTTCGCATATTGGGCAATAAAGATATTTCTCAATCCTTTATGACTCAAGGCGGTCCGCCAATATCCATAAGGGTTGCACTTGATAAGTCAAGTGCAACATATAGTGGTTATCAATGGACATCCGGTAAAGGACCAAATACAAAAATAAAAACAGGAACTATTTGTACGGCTCAAATAGAAGTGAATTCGAAACGACCAGTAGAACTTTTGTTTATTAAACTGGACAAATTAAGACATAGCGACAGGTGGTAAAAAAAGGTTATGTAAATACACCAATAGTTCTTCAGATGGAGGCCGTAGAGTGTGGGGCTGCAAGCCTTAGCATGATACTTCGCTATTATGGAAGGTTTCAGCCATTGGATAGATTACGTGTAGATTGCGATGTTTCAAGGGATGGAAGTAAAGCAGGAAACATTTTACGTGCAGCGCGATTGCATGGTCTTGAAGCCAAAGGTTTTAAAATGGAGGTTCCTGATTTAGAAGATGTAGTTATGCCCGTAATTATCCACTGGAACTTTAATCACTTTTTGGTTTTAGAAGGAAGGGATAAAAAATGGTATTACTTGAATGACCCTCAAACAGGTCATAAAAAGGTCTCTCACGAAGAATTTCATGGTTCGTTTACTGGAATTGTTTTATCATTCTCACCTTCCAGTACTTTTGAAAAAACAAGTAATAAAAACCCACTTTGGTCTGGATTAAAAGATAGATTAGTGCCGCATAAATCGGCAGTATCTTTTTTAATCATCATTGGTTTTTTGTTAATTATTCCTGGATTAATTATTCCAAGTTTTTCAAAAGTTTTTGTAGATAATATTTTGATTAAGGGTTCTAAAGATTGGTTGTGGCCATTAATTGCTGGTATGACCTTAACATTTAGTTTGCGTTTTTTTCTTGAGAATATTAAATATAAATATTTGCTAAAAACAAATAGCAAGATAGATTTGATTACTTCGGCAGCTTTTTTTTGGCATGTTTTAAGTTTGCCGATTAACTTTTTTACACAACGTCATCCTGGTGAAATAGGCAGTAGGGTAGGAGTTAATAGCAAGGTCGCAGGTTTTATTTCAGGGGAGTTTGCCAATAATTTTCTAGATATTATTAAGGTTGTTTTTTTTGCATTATTAATGTGGTTATACTCCCCCTTGCTTACCTTAATTGGTATTTTTCTATCAGCCATCAATGTGTTAATATTAAAGTATTTTTCTTTAAAACGGAAAGAAGGATATATACGTTATTCTAAAGAAGCTGGCAATTTAAGTGGTGTAACAATGGCTGGATTACAAACAATCGAAACATTAAAAGCAACAGGTCGTGAAAATGATTTTTTTGTTCGGTGGTCAGGCCAATTTACAAAAGTGCTTAATTCGGAGCAGGAGTTGGCGTTGACATCAATTTTAATGAATTCAATGCCTGCTTTAGTTAATCTTTTAATAAATGTTTCTGTACTTATTTTTGGTGCTTGGAAAGTTATGAATGGTCAACTTACAATGGGTATGTTAGTTGCTTTTCAAAGTTTAATGGTTAGCTTTTCTGGTTCGGTAGCTAATTTAATTGGCTTAGGAGCATATCTGCAGGAAATGGAAGGTGACTTAACACGTTTGGATGATATCATGAAAACAGAGGGAGATAAAACCGTATTGAAAGCAAGAAAAAATGTAGAAAAAGATTATTCCATTTATGGACAAAAACTGGAAGGTTATATTGATTTTAAAAATGTAACTTTTGGGTATAGTAGATTGGCAGCCCCATTGATTGAAAATTTTTCGTTAAGTGTTACACCTGGTCAACGTATAGCATTGGTTGGTGGATCGGGAAGTGGTAAATCTACTTTAGCTAAAGTTCTTGCAGGATTATATGAGCCAGTAAAAGGAAAAATTTTATTGGATGGCGTACCTTCTAATAAATGGTCGCGTCAGGTAATAAATAATTCGGTTGCAATGGTTGATCAGGATATTTTTTTATTTGAAGGTAAAATTCGGGATGTGTTAACTTTCTGGGATGATGATATAACAGAACAACAGATTATTAAGGCTGCTAAAGATGCTGAAATACACGATCTTATTGCATCTAAAAAAGAAGGATATGATTTTATTATTAATGAAGGTGGTGGTAATTTTTCTGGTGGTCAGCGTCAACGCTTGGAAATTGCAAGAGCATTGGTTGGTAATCCATCTATTTTAATTTTAGATGAAGCAACAAGTGCATTGGATCCTCCTACCGAAAAATTAGTGTATGACAATATAAAAAAAAGAAAATGTACCGTGATAGTTGTAGCACACAGATTAAGCACAATACGCGATTCTGATGAAATTATTATGCTCGATGGTGGAAAAATAATTGAAAGAGGAACACATTCAGACCTTGTTAAATTACAAGGTAAATATTACGAACTTATTAAAATGTAATTTTGGATTTTACAGTAGAAAATATTTTTACCAAACAAGGTAAGCTTATATTAACGGATATTCATTCTCCTTTTTTGGCTAATGATCCTACAAAAATTTGGTTTATAGCCAAAGGACAAATTAATTTAAGTGGTACTAAAGTTGTTGGAGATGCTCCTATTGGTAAGGTTCAGGATTTTGCTACCTTAAAAAAGGGAGATGTTTTTTTAGGGATAAAGTTAGATAGCTATAATTCATTAAGCTTTATGGCATCGCCTCAGGAGGAAACTGAATTATATGAATTAGAGATTGAATTTTTAAAAGAGTACGCTTTAAAAAATCCACACTCATCGGCAGAGTTTGAAGCTATATTGCGCAATTGGTTAACAATTTTATTTAGTGGTCTTGAAGAAGGTTTTACCCTTCAACAGCCTGATACAGATATTCATTTAAGGGTTGGTAAAAACGAAACATTATTAAAGAATCAAGTTGTCTCCTCTATTGGTCAAATTATTTGGTGCGAACCAAGTAATCCCAATGCGTTTGTTTATAATGATTTGGTTGCTGTAGAAACTGATGTAAAAGGAATTCTTTTGCCTCTTTCTAGAAAAGTGTATATAAGGGTTATTGAAGATACAAATGTTGTTTGCCCTGAATTAGAAGGACTTCTTAAGAAAAAAGAATTATGGGAAGGGCTTAATATCTTTCATCACATTGTAGTAGAAATTCAGCTCATACGTTTTAAAAACGACGAAGAACAGGAAAGGCAGCGGCTTATAAGAAAACATCAGAAGGAAGATGAAAATTTGCTTGACATGTTGGATCAGGCCAAGCGCGTTCTAAATTCAACCAAAAGTGATTTCTTTGATTTAGATATTGAAAAATCTAACAATTTGCTTTTTGATGCATTACAAATTGTAGCTAAACAAAACGATATTAAGCTCGTACTGCCTCCTCAACTAAATGATTGTAATGATCCTTTAGAAGAAATTAGTCGTTTCTCTTGTATTCGTTATCGAGAAATAAGTTTAGAAGGTAAATGGTATAAAAAAGATAATGGTCCTTTCCTTGCATTTTATGGTGATCAATACGAGCCTGTTGCAATAATAAATACTAAAGGGAATAATTATCTGATAATTAATCCAGCAACAAAGGAAAAAATTATACTTACTCCCGAAAATGCAAAAAAAGTTTCCAATGTAGGGTATATGCTATACAAGTCTCTACCAACAGAAATAAAAGGATTAAAAGAAATTTTAGCATTTTGTCTTTCAAAAGATCGATCTGATTATTATTTTCTAGTTGTTTTAGGATTGCTTGTTACTGTTTTGGGAATGGTAACACCTTTTTTTACCTCCTTTATTTTTGATAACATTATTTTAAATGCTGAAAAAAAGCAATTAATTTATGTCGGATTAGGCATTGCAATGGCAGGTGTTGCATCGTTTTTATTCGAACTTTCTAAAAGTTATGCATTGCTTAGAATTGAAAGCAAAATGGATAGCACCTTGCAAGCTGGTGTTTGGGATAGGATATTAAATTTACCTACCACTTTTTTTACTCAATATACAGCTGGTGATTTAGCTAACCGTTCATTAGGAATTAATCATATTCGTCAGGTGCTTTCTGGAGCAGCGATTACAACTATTTTATCAGGATTATTCTCTGTAGTAAATTTAATTCTTTTGTTTTATTATAGTGTAACGCTTGCTCTTGTTGCAGTTTTGATAGTTGGAATTCAAATAGCTGTTAATGTTTATTTTGCTAGAGTTCAAATTAAAAAACAGAAACTATTAATAGAACAAACAGGAAAAATAGAAGGCATTGTTTTGCAATTACTTACTGGAATAACAAAATTTAGGGTTTCTGGCACTGAACATAAAGCCTTTGGTCATTGGTTTAAACATTATTTACCTATAAAAGACACGTCGATAAACTTGATTAAAACACAAAACCTTTCAACACTTTTTAATACCTATTATCAGTATTTTTCTATGATGGTTCTTTTTGTAATGATGGCAGGTTATTCAAGCAGCACTTCAATGAGTTTAGGGGAATTTTTGTCGTTCAATGCGGCATATGGAATTTTTGCTTCCGCAATGTTTGGCTTAAGTTATACATTGATGGGGGTATTTAGTGTGTTGCCAATTTTTGAACGCACAAAACCAATACTCGATACACCAACAGAAAATAATTCAACCAAACAATCACCTGGTCCATTAAAAGGGAGTATTGAATTTTCGCAAATTAATTTTAGTTATGAGAAAGATGGCCCACTGATTTTACAGGACATCAATATGACAATAAGTAGTGGCGAATATGTTGCTTTTGTTGGTCCTTCTGGTTCTGGTAAATCAACTCTCATTCGATTGATATTAGGCTTTAATGAAGCTAATTCAGGGACAATTTATTTTGATGGTCAAAATTTAAACAACGTTGATCCACGCATGGTACGGCAACAAATTGGTGTTGTTTTGCAAAATGGTAGTTTGTTTTCAGGTGATATTTTTAAAAACATTACTGGCGCATCTGGTAATTTAACCATTCAACAGGCATGGGATGCAGCAGAGTCGGCGGCTTTTGATGAAGATATTAAAAAAATGCCAATGGGTATGCACACAATGGTTAGTGAATCGGGCAGTACTATTTCTGGCGGACAAAAACAACGTTTAATGATTGCGAGAGCATTGGTGCATAAGCCTAAAATTTTAATTTTTGACGAAGCTACATCGGCTTTAGATAATAGAACTCAGGCCATTGTAACTAAAAGTTTAGATGAGTTGGAAGTAACGCGTATTGTAGTAGCACATCGTTTAAGTACCATTAAAGGTGCACATAAAATTTATTATTTAGAAGCAGGTAAAATTATTGAAAAAGGTAGATTTGAAGAACTCATGGCTTTGAAAGGTAAGTTTTTTGAATTAGCTAATAGGCAGATTGAGTAGTGTTTTCAAAAAATGATCAAAAAAATCCTTCCCATTATTTTTATTCTAATTGTTTTAAATATAACAGCGCAAAATAAGTTTTCGCAAATTTCTCGCCCCGAAAAGATTTGGGTTTTAATGCATCCATTTAGTTCAAAAAAAGCATTTACTATTACTAAAAATGTTTTAATAATAGTTGATTCAATAAAAGCAATAGGAATAATTGGATGTGATATTAATGGAGGTAAATTAGATGCTTTTAAACATGCTTATTGGATGGCGAATCTTTCAAAATCAATAGGTAATAAAAAAGCGAAAAGTTTAGGAATAGCCCATGAAAAAGGAAATAAACTTCAATTTAAAAAGCAGAAAACAGAAGATAGAATATTGCCAGATTCAATAAGTTGTGAAATGGATTTATTTAACAATATTCAAGGGATTGAAATTGGAACCAATTCCCAAAATATGAATCTTAAAGAAATGCAATTAGCTACTCTTGATACATTAAAAAATGGGAAATTGAGAGTTTTAAAAAAAGATAATAATGGAAATTACCTAACATCTCAAAATACCTTAATAAATTTGAACGATTGGTTTGGGAAATGGAATATTCCAAAATGTTTAGAACCATCTTATTGAACTTTCTTAGGATTTTCGTAATAGAAAATGTGGCCTAAAAACACGACTAAAATCAGTCCATTATAGTATATTTGTAGCCAAATTTTAATAGTGAAAACGCTCCATCTTTTTTTACTTTCTGTTTTAAGTGGCTTATTGCTTGCTTTTGCTTGGTTCCCTAATGGTTTGCTACCTTTTATTTTTATTGCTTTCGTACCTTTATTAATTCTTGAACATTCTCTTTTTTTAAAGCCGAAAAGTAAAAAATCCTTATTGTTTTTCGCTTTAACTTATTTAACGTTTTTTATTTGGAATGTTTGCACAACCTGGTGGGTTAAAAATGCATCCTATGGAGGTGCAGCAATGGCAATACTAGCAAACTCGTTATTGATGACAATCGTGTTCATGCTTTTTCATAAAGTAAAAAAACGAATTGGTAATAAATGGGCTCCTGCTATATTTATTTGCTTTTGGATAACATTTGAATTTCTTCATTTAGATTGGGATTTAACATGGCCTTGGTTGACTTTAGGAAACATTTTTGCAAACACTCCAAGCCTAATTCAATGGTACGAATACACAGGTGTTTTTGGTGGCAGTTTATTGATTTTACTTGTTAATTTTTCAGTGTTTCAATTGGTAAATATTTCAAAAATTAATAGCATTGAAGTTGAAGGTGATTTTAAAATTAAATTTATTTATTCTCAAAAAATTGTTGGAATTATCATTTTACTTTTGATAGTACCCATACTAATTTCTAAACTTATTTTAGCTTTTTTTACACCAACTAATCCCGAACAAAAACAAAATTGCAAAGTTGTTGTTGTTCAGCCTAACATTGACCCATACAAAGAAAAATTTACTAGTTCTTACCAAGGTCAATTGCAAAAAATGATTCAGCTTGCAATCCAAAAAACAGACTCTACAACTGATTATTTAATATTTCCAGAAACTGCATTAACAGAGGATATATGGGAAAATGAATTTGCAAAAAGCTATAGCATACAAACTCTGAAATCACATCTAAAAAATTTTTCAAAATTGAAAATAATTATTGGTGCAGCTACAGGTAAAATATATAAACCCAACGAATTAAAATCGATAACAGCTCGCAAGTTTACACAAGAAAATGCTTTTTATGATTCATACAACACCGCATTACAAATTGATTCGAGTAATCTAATTCAAACATATCATAAATCTAAATTAGTTCCCGGTGTCGAGATGATGCCATTTCCTTTTATTTTTAAATACATTGAAAAATTTGCGATTAATTTAGGTGGCACCTCTGGAAGTCTTGGTAAACAAGCTGAACGAACTGTATTTAATTCCTGTGATAATTTAACAAAAGTTGCCCCCGTAATTTGTTATGAAAGTATTTATGGCGAATATGTTGGTACTTATGTGAAAAATGGAGCGCATTTTATTTCAATCATTACAAATGATGGATGGTGGGGCGATACTCCAGGATATAAGCAGCATTTGAAATACGCTTCATTACGAGCAATTGAAAATCGGAGATGGGTTGTGCGATCTGCAAATACAGGTGTTTCATGTTTCATAAATCCGCAAGGTGAAATTTTACAAGCCACTTCCTGGTGGACACCAGCTGTTATTTCGCAAGGCATTGAGTTAAAAAATGAACTTACATTTTATACAAAATATGGTGATTACATTGCTCGAATAACAATGTATATATCGCTATTACTAATTATTTATTCTTGTCTTATTCGTTTCAAGATTATTAAAAATATAAATTGATTATAAAAATTCAAAAAGTATGATGGAAAAATTTGATGTTACAATTATAGGTTCTGGTCCTGGAGGATATGTTGCCGCAATTCGTTGTGCTCAGTTAGGTATGAAAACAGCCATCATTGAGCGTTATTCAACATTAGGAGGCACTTGTTTAAATGTTGGCTGTATTCCTTCAAAAGCATTGTTAGATTCATCAGAACATTATCACAATGCTACTCACACATTTACTGAACATGGCATTGATTTAAAAGATGTAAAAGTAAATTTATCACAAATGATAAAACGCAAAGCGGATGTGGTAAAGCAAACTTGTGATGGTATTAATTTTTTAATGAAGAAAAATAAGATTACCGTTTATAATGGACATGGTTCTTTTGTAACTAAAAATACAATTGAAATTGCTTCTGCTAGTGGGAATAAAACTCAAATTGAGTCAGCAAAAATAATTATCGCTACAGGTTCAAAGCCTTCATCATTACCAGGTATTGAAATTGATAAAAAAAGAATCATTACATCTACAGAAGCTTTGGAATTAAAAGAAATTCCAAAGCACATGGTAATTATTGGTGGAGGTGTAATTGGTTTGGAATTAGGCTCGGTCTACGCACGATTAGGTTCTAAAATTTCGGTAGTAGAATTTACGAGTAGTCTTATTAGCACGATGGATGGTTCACTTGGAAAGGAATTGCAAAAAAGTTTAAAAAAAATTGGCTTTGAATTTTATTTTAATCACAAGGTTATTAGCGCTTCTTCAAAAGGTAAAGACGTTATTATTATTGCCGATAATGCCAAAGGAGAGAAGCTTGAACTAAAAGGTGATTATTGTTTGGTTTCTGTTGGTCGTAAACCTTATACTGATAATTTAGGTTTAGAAAATGCAGGTGTAATTCTGGATAAAAGGGGTAAAATAGAAACAGACAAACAACTTCAAACAAATGTTGCAGGTATTTATGCAATTGGAGATGTAGTGAAAGGTGCAATGTTAGCTCATAAAGCAGAAGAGGAAGGGATTTTTGTTGCTGAAACAATTGCTGGGCAAAAACCTCATATTAATTATAATTTAATTCCAGGTGTAGTTTACACTTGGCCCGAAGTTGCTGCTGTAGGCTTAACAGAGGAGCAATTAAAAGAACAAGGCAAAAAATACAAGGTTGGTAATTTTCCTTTTAAGGCGAGTGGAAGAGCACGTGCATCAATGGATACAGATGGTTTTGTGAAAGTGCTAACAGATGAACTAACAGATGAAATTTTAGGTGTGCACATGATTGGTCCACGCTGTGCTGATATGATTGCTGAAGCTGTTGTTGCTATGGAATATCGTGCAAGTGCTGAAGATATTGCCCGTATGAGTCATGCTCATCCAACATTTACCGAGTCTTTTAAAGAAGCTTGTTTAGATGCAACAGGAAAAAGAGCATTGCACATTTAATTTTCTGCAACGAAAATCAATAGAATAGCCAACAAAAATATACTAATGCCATCGCACTTTAGTGCCTAAGTGGCAAATAAAAAAAATATGAAAACAGGTGTACTGCTTATAAATTTAGGAACTCCCGATAGCCCCAAAACATCGGATGTAAGAAAATATTTAACACAATTTTTAAATGATTCGCGAGTGATTGATATCAATCCTGTGGCACGTTTTTTATTGGTAAATGGAATTATTGTTCCCTTTCGTTCTTCAAAATCAGCAAAATTGTATCAGCACATCTGGACAAAAGATGGCTCACCATTATTGACAAATAGTATTAAAATGAAAAATTTGCTTCAACAACAATTAGCTGAAAACTATGTTGTCGAATTGGGTATGCGTTATCAAAGTCCTAGTTTAGAATCGGCATTAGATAGGTTACGCAAAGCACAAGTCGAAAAAATAATTATGATTCCGCTTTATCCTCAATATGCATCATCAAGCACGGGTTCATCTGTAGCCGAAGCAATACGTTTAATGCAAAAATGGGAAGTGACTCCGTCAGTAGAAGTAATATCAAAATTTTATGATAACCCCGATTTTATTGATGCATGTGTGGATGTAGCAAAAAAATATAGTTTTGATGATTATGATTATTTTATTTTCAGTTATCACGGCTTGCCCGAACGTCACATCATGAAAGGTTCTGCGCATTATTGTGCAAATACATGTAAGTTAGGAAGCTGTTGTGATTCAATCACAAAAGACAATCAATATTGTTACCGTGCCAATTGTTTTGAAACAACTCGTCAATTGGTTAAAAAATTAAATATTCCGGCAGGGAAATATGAAACCACTTTTCAATCGCGCTTAAATGATAAATGGATAAAGCCATACAGCGATAAAGTAGTTGCTCAAAAGGCGGAAGAAGGCAAAAAGAAAATGCTTGTATTTTCGCCAGCCTTTGTTGCCGATTGTTTAGAAACATTGTATGAAATTGGTACCGAATACGATGAAATTTTCAAAGAGCATGGTGGCGAAAAAATTACTTTGGTAGAGAGCTTAAACGATTCACCCAAATGGATTGAAGCATTGAAGAATATGGTTTTAAGAGCTTCGTAAATCAAACAAAAATGCCCCGAAATGACAGTGCCATCATTGAAGCGTAAACCATTTGGGTTGAGGTTTTGTACTTGATAGACGCTACTAAATGAAAACGCTTGCATTAAAACTATTAATTAAGTTCAAAAATAACACTATGCCCAGACTTTAGTGCCCTCTGTGCAATTTTTGCAAATATCAATTTCGGAACGGGAGCGAAGTAGAGCAGCTCTAAAGTTTTTGTATTTTGTACTTTTCCATAATTCTTTAAATGAGGTAGTTTTTAAATCGCCCAATTGATGCTTGGCATCTTTGTCAAAACAACAAGGTACAACCAAGCCATCCCAGGTTATAACGGACGAATGCCATAACTTCCAGCAATGGTTTACCATGTTATTTTTAATGATATATGTGCCATCATTTTGCTTTTTATATCGTGTGTATTTTTCGATTGTTGGTATCAGCGAATTGCCATTTTTGTAATCATAAATTTGGGCTGTTTTTAAACGCACTTCATCTACCCCTAATTGTTTTGCTAATTGCTCTATATCCTTTATTTGATGTTCGTTTGGCTTCACTACTAAAAATTGAAATATAATGTGAGGTGTTTTAGATTTCAGCTCTTTTTTCCATTTAATAATATTTTGAGTGCCTTCAATTACTTTATTTAAATCGCCACCAATACGATATTTTTGATATGTTTCCTGCGTTGTGCCGTCAATCGAAATTATTAATCGATCTAATCCGCTTTCTATTGTTTTTTTTGAATTTACATCATTTAAATAATGTGCATTGGTAGATGTTGCAGTGTATATTTTTTTTGATGAAGCATATTTTACCATGTCTAAAAAGTTAGGATTCAGATACGGTTCGCCCTGAAAATAAAAAATTAGGTAAGAGGTTTTTTTATAAATTTCGTCAATCGTTTTTTCGAAAAAATTATTTTGTAACATCCCTGTTGGGCGAGTAAATTCGCGTTTACCACTAGGGCATTCGGGGCAACGTAAATTGCAGGAAGTGGTTGGTTCAAAAGTGATGCTGACTGGTAAGCCCCACTGTGTTGGCTTTTTACTGATTTTAGAAATGTAAAAACTTGATACAACTTGGATAAAATTCATAACTCGTCCAAAATTTAATTTGGATAAAAAGTTTAACCCATCTGTAATCTTTGTATTCATTTTTTATTCACTTTAAAAATAATTAATATTCAAAAATACTAAAAATAAAACGCCTGCTCTTCGATGAAAGACAGGCGTTTTATTAGAATATTTTTAAAATATTATTTTGCTATTTCAAATTTCCCTCTATTTATAACTTCTTTCTTTTCGTTTAAAACAGCATATAAATAAATGCCAGGAGCAAAGCCTGTTGTTTGAATATTAGTTGTGTTGTCAATCATGTTAAATAAACCCATTTTACGACCTGTAACATCACTAACCTCAACAAAGCTAGCTTTTGCTGTGCATTTTAAATTAATGCTATTTGTAGCTGGATTTGGAAATATTGAAACTGAATTTTTAATTGCATCAATATCATTAGTGCTAACCCAACCATTAAACGAAAAGTCATCTACCCATAATGAACTACCTACCTTAGGATTATAAAGACTACTTGACGAACAATAAATTTTCATTGTATCAGGTAAAGCTGTTTGAGTAGTATAGGAATTAGATAAATCAATCGTTTGCAAAGTCCAAGTGGTGCTATTTGTTAAGGTTTGAAATTTACCTGTAGCCATTGTATCGGCTCTGTTATTTGCAACATTCCATTTTGTTAATTGAACTAAAACCCAACCTGTATCAATACCCACAGGTGTATATTTTGTTGCAAATGTTATTGTAGCAGGTCGTCCTGTATATGTTGTACCATAAAGTATTTTAGGCGTTGTGCCACTTAATGATATTGTACCAAGCACCAGTAAACCAAGTTTATTATAACCAACCGAACTTTGCAAAAAAGAAGGAACATCTTGAGTTGTTATTTTAGCAGCATATGTTCCTGAAAAACTAGCAGATGTTGTATCAACGGTTTTGGCCATAAAAGCACTTGTTAAAAGATTGAAACTAGCCCATCCGATAGGATCTTTAACCGTAGTTGAGTTTGGTACAAATGCCCAAGACTCGAAACCAAAACTAGGTGCTTGCGCTTTAATAGTTGTATTTGTTATAAAAACTAAAAGAGTAAAAAGGATAATTTTTTTCATTTTATTTATTTTATGATACTAACAAATATAATACTTAAATGATATTCTTAAAAATAAAACCCTTCGAAATTTTAGATTTCGAAGCGCTTAATTCAATCTGTTTTTTTGTGAAATTTATTTATACAAACGATTGCATCTCGTGCAATTTATGATAAATGCCATTGGTAGCAAGCAGTTGCGTATGCGTGCCACGTTCTATCAATTCGCCTTTTTGCATTACAATAATTTCATCTGCATGTTGTATGGTTGATAAACGGTGCGCAATTACAATAGATGTACGGTTTTTCATTAATTTATTTAGAGCATCTTGAACCAATCGTTCGCTCTCTGTATCAAGAGCAGAGGTAGCTTCATCTAAAATTAAAATTGGTGGGTTTTTTAATACTGCCCGTGCAATGCTTATTCGCTGGCGTTGCCCGCCCGACATTTTGCTTCCTCTATCTCCAATGTTGGTATGGTAACCATTAGGCATTAATACAATAAAATCATGTGCATTAGCAATTTTTGCAGCTTCAATAACTTGCTGTTCGGTTACATTTTCAATACCAAATGCTATGTTGTTGTATACGGAATCATTAAATAAAATAGATTCTTGGGTTACAATACCCATTAATGATCTGATGTCTTTTAGTTTTGCCGTTTTAATAGCAACTCCATCAATTAATATTTCACCTTTTGTAGCATCGTAAAAGCGAGGCAACATATCTGCCAATGTTGTTTTTCCAGATCCAGATTGCCCAACTAATGCAATGGTTTTCCCTTTTTCAATTTTTAAATTGATATTATTTAATACCCAACCAATTTCTCCTTCGCGATAAGCAAAGGAAACATTTTTGTATTCAATTTCTTTTTCAAATTTTGTAATATTAACTGGATTAATAGCATCTTTAATAGTAACATCGGCATCAATAATTTTATCAATGCGTTCCGCTGATGCTAAACCTTTTTGAACACTATAATACGCGGTTGTAAAAGATTTAGCTGGAGTTAATAATTGCGAAAATAAAGCTAGGTAAGTTATAAAAACAGTGCCATCCATAGTATGGTCGTTGATAACCATTTTGCCTCCAAAATAAAGTATAACTACCAAAACGGTTGTTCCTAAAAATTCGCTCATGGGGGATGCTAAATCGGCTTTACGATACATTTTAATACTGATGTCGGTGTACTGTTGATTTTCGTTTTTGAATTTATCACTCACATGTTTTTCCGCATTAAATCCTTTTATAATGCGCAATCCACCTAAGGTTTCTTCCATCATGGAAAGTAAAATTCCCATTTTAACTTTTCCTTTTGAAGAGGAGCGTCGTAAACTTTTTCCAATGATGGCAATTAATCCGGCCGAAATTGGTAATAATATAAATGCAATAAGTGTTAATGTTGGACTCATAAAAACCATCATTACTAAAAAGATAACAATGTTTAATGGTTCACGAAAAATCATTTCGAGCGATTGCATGATGCTCCATTCTATTTCTTGAACATCAACTGTCATGCGGCTTATAATGTCTCCTTTGCGTTCTTCTGAATAATACGATAAAGGCAATTCAAGTGTTTTATTAAATATTTTATTACGCATATCGCGTACCACGTAATTTCGTATTGGCGCTAAAAAATACATTGCCAAGTAACGGAATAGATTTTTTATGAAAATGGATGAAATAGTAAATAAACAAATACCAATTAATACATAAAGTTTTCCATTATCCATGGCGCTTTTTGCCAAGGTATAATTTAAAAAATCCATTAGGCTATTGGTTGTAAAATGCAAATCAGGTTTAATACCATTTCCAATTATTTCTAATTCTTTAGAATCACCAGAGAATAATATTTTTAAAAACGGTAATAACATGATGATTGAAAACAATGAAAAAATAACGGATAAAATATTGAAAATAATATTCCAAATAGCATATCGCCAATATCCTTTTACATATCGTAGAACTCCGAAAAATTTTTTCATTTGCAGTTAAAAATAAACATATAATGCGCAAATATACAGTTTGTAGCTGTTAATTTGTTAAATTTGAGGCTACTTAACAGGTAAATTTTGTCATAAAAAAAATTAAATGGATTCAACACGTCAGTTAAAAGTATCGAGATTAATTCAAAAGGAGCTTGGTGAAATATTTCAACGGGAAACACGCTTGTTATTTGGTAATGCATTAATTACTGTAACTCAGGTGCGCGTAAGTGCCGATTTAAGTGTTGCTAAAGTGTATGTGAGTTTATTTAATTGCACGGATACAAAAGTTTTATTAAAATTAATCCAAGAACATACTAAAGATGTTCGAATGAAATTGTCGGAACGAATAAAAAAACAGGTACGTATTATTCCGAATTTGGTATTTTTTCAGGATGATTCTTTGGATTATGCCATGCGAATTGATGAGCTACTTAAAAAGTAAAATGCTGATTTAAATATCTGCTTATGTGAGAATTTAAAAATGTTCTTCAGATTTTCAAGTAACCAAAATCAACCAACAACAATCAACTAAAATTGAATTTTCCTTTTTTTATAGCTAAACGGTATTTAATTTCCAAAAAGTCTCATAATGCTATTAATATCATTTCTGGTATTTCTGTTGCCGGAATTTGCATTGGCACAATGGCTTTGGTGATAGTGCTTTCGGCATTTAATGGTTTGTCCGATTTGGTGCAATCTTTTTATAATTCGTTTGATGCTGAATTACAAATTACAGCTAAACATGGAAAAACATTTGATTCGAATTTACCTGAAATTCAAAGGCTGAAAAAAATAAATAACATTGTTTATTTTACCGAAGTGATGGAAGGTAATGCGTTATTAAAATTTAATGATCAGCAATGTATTGCAACAATAAAAGGTGTTAGTAGCGAGTTCGTAAAAATGAGTCACTTTGATTCTGTCGTTTATGAAGGATCATTTAATATTTCGAAAAACAACATTGTAATTGGAAAAGGGGTAAGTTACATTTTGCAAACAGGGCCAAACGATAAATTTAATCCTATTTCAATATATGCTCCAAAACGTAATAATATCAATACTCTTAATCCCGAAGATGGATTAAATGAATCGAAGTCTTACCCTTCTGGAATATTTTCGATCAATGAAGAGTTTGATAATTATGTAATCATGAATGTGGATAAAGCCCGCGAATTACTTGATTACCCCAACGCAGTAACGTCTATTGAGTTGGGTGTAAGTAAAGGTAGAAGTGTAGACGAAGTGCAGCACCTAATTACTGATGCTATTGGCGATAAATTTGAAATAAAAAATCGCGAACAGCAAAATGCCATGTTTTACAAAACGTTGAAAACAGAAAAATTGTGGACCTTTATCATCTTAATATTTATACTTGTTATAGCTACATTTAGTGTTATTGGTTCGCTAGCCATGTTAATCATCGAAAAGAAAAAGGATATTGGTATTATGCATAATATGGGTGCTGATATTAAACGTATTCAAAAAATATTTTTAATGGAAGGTATGTTAATTACTATAATTGGAGTAGGGGTAGGATTGATTTTAGGTGCAGTTATTTGCTGGTTGCAAATGAGGTTTTCTCTGGTGAAAATATCTGCAGATATAGATGCACCAGCATATCCCGTTAATATGATAGCATCCGACTTTGTTAAGATTATAGCTGTTGTTTTATTGATAGGTTTTTTTGCTGCCTGGTACCCAGTAAGTGTTTTTACAAAAAAACATTTGAAATATAATAGCTTTGTTAAGTAGTTTAATTTTCTTGTTTCTGTATTCTTTGTATTCAATGTTTTTTTAAAACATAAAACATCTTTTTCTTTCTCAAATAAATATCCTCGCTCACTTTCAATTTCTTTATAATTTGAAAAGACTTTTTTATTACTCTTAAAACGAAATATTAACCCTTTTTTACAAATTTTGTAAGTATTACAATTGTTTGTTCATTAATCTTGCCTTCTATTTGTTCGGCATTATCACTTACCAATTTAATTTTTTTAACAACTGTCCCTTTCGAAGCTGTAAAATTTGTTCCTTTTACATTTAAGGCTTGTGTAAGAACTACATTATCGCCAGTTTCAAGAATATTTCCGTACGCATCCTTATGCACATCGGGCACTTCAAAAGCGCTTAAAGCCCACTGAATAGTATTTTCATCTAAATCAACAGAGCTAATCAAATCGCTTGACCAGGATTCTTCTTTAAATTGATGAAGCAATCTATAACTCAAAGCCTTTACGCTATCAAATGGACTCCAAATACTGCCTTCTAAACAACGCCAGTGAAATGCTGAATTTGAATCCCCCATTGCATTTATACAGGTTTCGCAAACTGCAACCTGGTTGTCTATCGAATCATCACTTTTTGGACTCACAGTATATTCAGTAGTTGCAATTTCGGTATTGCATAACTCGCACAAATCTTGATTTCTTTCTTTTAATTGTTGGCTAATTGACATAATTAATTTGAATTTATAATTTAATAGTGGTAAAGATTAGAGGTGAATACTTTTAAACAAAAGTATAAGATATTTTATAGAATTTTTTTTAAAATTAACTTAATTAACAGTATTTTTTAAATTGGTATGCTAATTAATTTTTTTTATTTTAAATAATCTTCAACTCAATAAAAAAAGTGTTCAGTTTTAAATTGAGCACTTTTTTATTGTAAATAAAATTATTTTTTATCATCGTTGTCTTTTGCTTCAACCACTTTTTTGACAAAAGCTCCAGAAGCATCAAAAATATAATCAGCATCGTCAATTTCTGCTTCAAATGTTACTTTCCCTTCAGCATCAGTTATTTTAGAAGCTTCGTTTATTTTTTTATCTAACAGGTTTTTTTTACAATAATCAGAGACACTTTTTGGTAACTCACTTAAAGCAATTTCAGATTCTGTTTCAGTAATGTTTCCATTTACATCCATCAATACCGATGTTTCTACTTTATTTAAATCAAATTCTGCTTCATATTTTCCATTTTCCATTTCCCACTTAGCTGCTTTAATTGCTGGGTATTTTTTTGCAAATGCAGCTTTAACTCTTGCTGGCACTTCCGATTCTTTCATTTTTTGAGCGTTGGCTGTGATTGCTATTAATCCGATTGCCAAAAAGAAAATTATTTTTTTCATGGTTCTGTTTTTTGGTTTTAAATTATTACTTAAATATAAAATTTAATTCTGTTTAAAATAGTCACTAAATTTTAAGTTTAATGGATAAATTAAAAACTCGCCCTTCTACAGGGCCCCATAATGGTTTAATTATCGGTTGTTGTTTTGTGCCTTCAATTAATGATTCGTATTGAGATTGTCGAACATCCAATAGGTTTTCACAATTTAAAACAATGCTTACTCTTTTTAATTTACGTTCAACCATTGCGGCCATAAATAAAAAATTAGGCACTTTTTTATTGTTATATAGATATTGATTAGCTGAATAAGACGCTTCAATACCTGCTCTCCATTTGCCTTCAATTTCATAAGATAAGGTTGAAGATAATTTATCCTTTGGATTAAAAGGCATGTTGAAATTTATAGTGGAATAAACCTGTTTCGATTCTGTATGATTATACCCTAAATACAAAGCAATTTCATCAAGTGCTAAACGAATATAGGTATCTGTACCATAACTATTGGTCGTATAGTTATCGTTTTTAGTAAATAGATTTCCGGAGGCGTCGCTCCATAAAATAATAGGATTTGAAATAGTAGTATAATAAAATGCTTGATTTAGTTCAAATGTTAAATCTTCAAATAACACTGTATGGTAATTTATGTCGGCATTTGCACCGTGAGAATTTTCTGATTTTATAGCTTTTGTTTGGTTTTGTAATCCTATTGATGGTTCAGCAATGTCAAATATATTAGGCGTTTTGTAACCACTACCTGTTGCTAGTCTGATTGAAAATTTTGGCCCATTTTTATAAAATAGAGAAAGTCTGGGTAATAAAAAATTACCATAATTTGAATTTATATCATAACGTAAACCTATTTGTAAAGACAGTTTTTTAAATACCTGCCAATCTTCTTGGAAAAATAAACCATTTGTTTGATTGCTATAATTTTTAAAATTGATAGCATCACTTTTTTGAAGAATAAAGTTTTCTGAAATAAAATTTATTCCGAAAACAAGAGTGTGTTTATTTAGTAATAGCAAATCATTTATTTCACTGTAGCTGGAATATTGGGTGCCATTAAAAATAAATTCCGAATAATTTACATTCCTCTGAAACGAGCTTCCCGAAATTTTAATATTGAGGGAGTTATTTTTAGAAAAATGTTTTATTAAACTAAAATCAACGGTATTTCTAAATAAAAATTCTTTTTGTAAAAATTGATGAATAGTATCAGCACCCTTTTTTACAGCAATTAGATCACCTCCTTTTCTTTCGTCGTAATTGGTTGTAAACCCAACAATAATTTCTGTTTTTTTATTAGGGTTAAAAAATAGGCGAGGGTGAATGCTGTAATTTTTATCTGTTGGTATATCTGTAAATCCATCACCATTAATGTCTTTGGCTTGCTTAATGTTTGCTCCAGCAAATAAAGTAGCACCTGTTTTTTTTCGTTTGCCTGAAAAAAAAGTATTTATATTTCCTTCACCAATGCTTGTTGCATTTAATATGATTGTACCTTGAGCCGAATCTGTTGGTTGTTTAGATATAAAATTAATAAGACCTCCAATAGCGCCACCACCATATAAAGTAGAAGCCGATCCTTTAATAATTTCAACTTGTTTTAAATCTAATGGGGGAATCGATAAAACACCTAAGCTGCCTGAAAATCCTCCAAACAAAGGTAATCCATCGCGCATAATTTGTGTATACTTTGAATCTAATCCTTGCATCCTTATTGCGTCATTGCCATTTACTAAATTTGTTCGCTGAATTGTAATGATTGATAAATCGCCTAAAATGCTTGAAACATTGCTTGGAACAATGGTGCTTTCTTCGTCCATGTCTTCTTGTCCCAAAACCTCTACTTTTGTTGGCAAATCATCTATTCGAGAATTTGTTCGGGTAGAGCTAACCGTAATTTCTTCTAAATCATTTTGTATTGCAACTAAATAAATGGGTAACGAATTACTCTGTTTATTAGGGAAATCAATCATAAATTCCCTTTTTTTATATCCAATTAAGTATAAATTTATTTTTTGGTTCCCATCAGGTATATTATAAATTTTAATCAAGCCATTTGCATCTGAAATTGCATTTAGGTTTGTGTTTTCAATAGTTACCGATACTCCAAATAACGTTTCGTTCGTAACACTATCTTTTACTAAAGCGGAAAATGTATTTTGACTATAAATTGAAACAGATGATTGAATTATAAAAACGAAGCATATTAATTTAGTTTTCGTCAAGGTAATTTGAATTTTAAATTAAATCTTGTTAATTATAATTTTATTATGCAAGCATAATAAAATGCACTGTTGTGTTTTTTGATAAAAAAATAATCTAAAAACTAACTCAAAAAACTAATAACATTGCAATTGTATTATATTGCTCTAAAGTCAATTAAATATAACACAGAGAAGCTTCTTTAATTAACATTTTTTTATTTAAGTGTTTTAGTTACTTAGTTTATTTCCATTGCTATCTAATTCTATTATTTCATATCCCAATTTAGATAGTGGCTCATATACTTTTGCTTTATCGCCTACAACTAAAATCGACATATTATTATATGGTAAGTGTTTTTTAGCAAGCTCGTCAACCTCTGATTTTGTCATTGCTTTAAGCACTTCGTTTTGTTTTTCAGTATAAGCTTTGTCTAAATTGTAATCCATTATATTTTTAATAAATCCAGCTTTTTGGCGTGCTGTTTCATATTTTAATGCTTCGCTTTGTCCCATAGATTTTTTTGTGAAATTTAATTCATCTTCAGTAATTCCATTGTCAGCATATTGCTTTATTTCTTTCATAAACTGTACAATCGAACTATCTGTCGCATTACCTCTAACACCTGCACTTGCTACAAATGGTCCAATAAATTTATTTCCTAAAAATCCTGAACGAGCACCATACGTCCATCCTTTAGCTTCACGTAAATTCATATTTATTCGACTATTAAAAGCTCCACCTAAAATATAATTTGAAATACCTGTCTTGTAAAATTCGCCTGTAGCATCATATTGCATTGCCATGTAGCCAATTCGTATTTCGGATTGAGGAGCTTTATCTTTATTTACAAAATAAATTTTTGTTTTATCAATTGATGGTAAAGCTGGCTCTGTTGTGTGTACGATGGTATTACTTTTCCAATTTTTTAAGAAAGTTAATTTCGGAATAACGGCTTCTTGTTCAATATCACCAACTATTACAGTTGATGATATGGTTGGTGAAAAATTATCAGCATAATATTTCTTTACATCTTCCAATGTAATAGCATTTACCGATTCTTTAGTTCCCATGGTAGGAATACTCATTATATGATCGTTTCCATACATTAATTTTGCAAAAACATTATTTGCAATCGTCGTTGCTTGTGTCGATTGGCTCGCAATTGCCTCTAATTGCTGTTTTTTATTTAATTCAAATTCTTCTTTATCGAATTTAGGGTGAAATAAAATTTCTTTAGCAATTTCTAAAGTAGCATCAATGTTTTTTGTTAATGATGAAATGTAAGCAACAATTTCGTTCCCGTTATTTATAATGCTAACAGTACTTCCAATCTTTTCAAGCATCTCGCCAATCTCTTCTGCCGAATGTTTTGTGGTTGATTCACTCATAATACTTGTTAGTAATTGCGAAATTCCTGCCTGGTTTTTATTCTCGTACCTGTGACCAGCTTCAATATTTAATTGAATTGTAATACTTGGGATTTCATCACTTTTTGACCCGATTAATTTTAATCCGTTATCAAATTTTTTAGTCCAAAAAATGGGTGATTTTACAATTGGATTTGCTCCTGAAGCAGGTTTTTTATTTCTATCAAAATTTTCGTTCGCTTTATTATAAACCAAGCCTTTGTATTCTGATCCTTCTGGTGCATTAATGTTACGTACAGGTGGTGTGTAATTGTCTGTTTTTACTATTAAATCTTTTTTACCTTTTGGATAAATACTTAAAATAACGGCATATTTATTTTTTATATATTTATTATAAACTCGCATTATATCCTCTTTTGTTACCTTATTATATCGCTCCATTTCTTTTGTAATATAATTGGGGTTGCCTGTAAATGTTTGATAATAGGCAAGTTTAGCTCCTTTCCCTTGTACGCTTGATAGCGAATTAATCATTTGAGATTCAAATCCAGCTAAGAATTTTTTAATGTCTTCGTCATTTACACCCCGTTTTTCGAATTGAAGAAGAGATGCTCGAACTAACGAGTCCATTTGTGCAAGTGTTTTGTCTGGGAATGTTCGTACGGTTATTTCAAATTCTCCACCCAATTCTTGACCCCCATTGCTTATACTTGCAAACTGGGCCATTTGTGATTTTTCAAAATTTTGATAAAAAATAGATGATTTGCTTCCCGCTAAAACATCTGCTAAAACGTCAAGTGGTGCCTCATCTTCAGCTCTTGATGCAACAGTTGGAAATGTATAGGTAACTTGTGGAGCCCGAATATTATCTTCATATGAAATGTAACGATCTTTGTCTAAAACAACAGGAGCAACTATTTGTGGACTAACGGCAGGACACATCGGTATTGAACCAAAATATTTTTCTGCAAGTTTAATTACTTCAGCTGCATTTACATCACCACATATTGTTAATGTTGCATTGTTAGGACCATACCAGCGTAAGAAAAAGTTTTTTAAGTCCATTACATTTACTCTGTTTAAATCTTCGATGTAGCCGATAGTTTGCCATGAATACGGGTGATTTGTAGGGTACATAGCAGCACCTACTTTTTCACCTGCAACACCATAAGGGCGATTGTCGTAGTTCTGTCCACGTTCATTTTTAACCGTTTCGCGTTGATTTTCAAATTTTACTTGTGTTACAGAATCCAATAAAAACCCCATTCTATCAGATTCTAACCACATTCCAATTTCTAATTGATTCGATGGTAGTACTTCAAAATAATTGGTTCGTTCGGTATTTGTCGTGCCATTCAAGGTTCCTCCAGCTTCTGTTACACATTTAAAATGTTCGCCTTTCCCAACATGTTCCGAACCTTGAAACATCATGTGTTCAAAAAAGTGAGCAAAACCTGAACGTCCTTCTTGTTCTCTTGAAGAGCCAACATGATAGGTAACGTCAACGTATACAATTGGGTCGGAATGGTCTTCGGCAACAATAATAGTTAAGCCATTTGCTAATTTATATTTTTCGTAAGGTATTAAAAGCTCATTTCCCTTGCGGGATACTTTTTCAATAAGTTTTGTTTGTGCAGATGAAGTATTTGCAAATAATGCAATTAATACGATTGATAAAATAACACTAATTTTTTTCATTGGTCTGTTTTTTAATTTACAACAAATATATTCATTTATGATAGAAAATGAAGTTTATTACCTTTGGGTTTTTAACAGATTTTACATATTTCATTGCCACAAAATATGTAAATTTGTAACCATAAAAATATTTTTCAACTATTAAATATAAATATCATGTATCCAGAAAGTATAGTAATGCCGATGAAATCTGAATTAGTAACCGTTGGCTTCGAAGATTTAACAACACCAGATGCTGTAAATGCAGCAATTAATAGTAAAGGTACAACATTGGTTGTTGTAAATTCTGTGTGTGGTTGTGCTGCAGGTGCAGCTCGCCCTGGAGTAAAATTGGCTGTTTCGGGAGCTAAACGACCAGATAAAATAACGACAGTTTTTGCTGGCTTTGATACCGAAGCAGTTGCAGAGGCTCGTAAACATTTTGCTCCATATCCTCCATCTTCACCTGCAATTGCATTGTTTAAAGATGGCAGCTTAGTTCATTTTGTTGAGCGTCATCATATTGAAGGACGAAGTGCACAGATGATTGCAGATAATTTACAAATGGCTTTTGCTGAATTTTGTTAAGTATAATTTTATTAAAAATAAAACTCCCAATAATTAAATTTATTGGGAGTTTTTGCTCCTTACCTTGTATTGATTTTATGCATCATTCTAAAAAATTAGTGATGTGTTATGTAAAAAAAACATCAAGTCTTATATAGTTAATTGAGTAAAATCATCTTATTTGTAATTCGTTATGAAAAAATATTGTATTGCCTTCATTTTATTAGTTAGCACTTTTGTTTTTGGACAAAAAAAAGCACCCGATAATTGGCAATTAATGAATCCTGAAAGCGATAAAGTAATTGGTATTGGATCTGAAGAGGCATACAAATTATTAAAAGATAAAACTCCTAAAAAAGTTATTGTTGCTGTTATTGATGGAGGCGTTGATATTGAACACGAAGATTTAAAAAACGTTATTTGGACGAATGTCAATGAGATACCTGATAATGGTATTGATGATGATAAAAATGGTTATGTTGATGATGTGCATGGTTGGAGTTTTATTGGAGGTAAAAATGGTGATATTAATTATGAAGCAACTGAAGTAGCTCGTAACTATCATCGGTTGAATAATAAATACAAAGATGCAGATACTAATACTTTTTCATCTGTTCAAAAAAATGAGTATGCCGAATATTTAAAAATTAAAACTGCTTTTTTGGACGATCAGAATCAAAAAAAACAACAGCTCTTATCAATTAATGTTATTGCTGATTTTTTACTTAAAGTTAAAAAGCAGGGTGATGGAAGCCTTACAAAAGAATCCTTCAATGCTTTTGTTCCTCAAACCGATATGGATAAAAGATTAAAGCGCTTTCTAAAATTAACCTTTGCCTTTGGGTTAGATGTAAATGAAATGGATAGCCAAATCAGTGAGGGGAAAAATCAGTTAGAGAATATGCTAACTTACAATAGTATTAATACAGATTCTATAAGATCTTATATGGTTGGAGATGACTTAAATAATAACAATGAACGTTATTATGGTAATAACCATGTTAAGGGTCCAGATGCATTGCATGGCACCCATGTTGCAGGAATTATTGCTGCGATACGTGATAATAACATTGGTATAAAAGGTGTTGCAAATAATGTAGAAATAATGGTTGTTAGAGCTGTTCCAAATGGTGATGAACGAGATAAGGATATAGCAAATGCTATTTATTATGCTGTTAATAACGGTGCAACAATTATTAATATGAGTTTTGGTAAAGATTGTTCTCCAGACAAAAAAAATGTTGAAGACGCTGTTAAATATGCCGTATCAAAAGATGTATTATTGGTTCATGCGGCCGGCAATGAGTCTGCAAATAATGATCTTAAACTTACCTATCCTAATAGAGTGACAAACGCAAATTCAGTTATTCCAAATTGGGTGGAAGTGGGTGCAAGTTCTTATAAGCCAGGTAAAAAATTAATTGGGGCTTTTTCTAACTACAGTAAAAATCGGGTTGATTTATTTGCGCCTGGGGTAGATATTTATTCTACTGTAGCAGATAATAAATATAAAATTGAATCGGGTACAAGCATGGCAGCTCCTGTTGTAACAGGTGTTTCAGCTGTGTTAAGGGGCTATTTTCCTGAATTGAAAGCCGAACAGATTAGGGAAGTTTTAATGAAAACTGTTTTTGTGTATAATAAACCAGTTGAAGTTCCTGGTCTTTTTAAAAACAAAATAATTAAAAAGCTTGGTCGAAAACCAATAAAAAACAAAGTAAGTGAACTGTGTATTTCTGGTGGTATTGTTAATTTGAATAATGCCGTAATCGAATTATTAAAATTTAATTCGCCAAAATAAAATTTAATTTTTCCTTTATAAAAAGCAGTAAAATCAACTTCTTAAGAGGTTTAATTAAGGAGTGTTTATTTTAATAATTTCTGCTCTTTCCTTCTGTTTTTTTCTTCTTTTAATAAATTAAGTTCTCTGCTCATTTGACCTGCAATAGCCGTGTTTTCATTAGCGCGTCTTATTAAATAGGGTATAACTGATTTAACAGGTCCATATGGCAGATATTTAGTAATGTTATATCCATTAGCGGCTAAATTAAAACTGATGTGATCACTCATTCCATATAATTGAGAAAAATATACATGAGGATGATTATTTGCAATACCGAGACGTTTTAATTCTGTGATTAAATACATTGTACTTTCTTCATTATGTGTTCCAGCACACAATGTAATTATATCAATATTTTCAAGGCATAAAGTAATTGATTTATCAAAATCAATATCCGTATTTTCTTTATTCGTATGTATAGGCGATTTATATCCTAAATTTTCTGCACGCATATTTTCTTTTTCGAGATACGCACCGCGAACTAATTTTATTCCAATAAAAAAATGTTCTTTTTTTGCTTGTTTTATCAATACCTGAAGATAATTAATTCTATCCCAACGATACATTTGCAGGGTAGTTAAAACAATAGCTTTCTCTTTATTATAAGCACGCATCATATCCTCTGCTAAACAATCAATAGCATCTTGTATCCAACTTTCTTCGGCATCAAAATAAATAGGAACATTGTTTTTAAATGCACTTTCACAAATTTTATTTAAACGTTTTTTGCCAATAACTAATTCTTCATTTTCTTCCGTTGTTATTTTCTCATTTCTATTTAATTTTTCTAATAATGAAAAAGAAATTATTCCAGTTAATTTTAAGCAGGTATAGGGTATTGCATGGTTATTTTTAGCGATATCAATTATTTTAAGAACTTCATTTAGAGTTCGTTCAAAATCGTTAACAGTTTCTTTACCTTCAACTGAATAATCTAAAATAGATCCAATATTGGATTTTTTTAACTGGTCAACAATCTCTGTTGTTTCAACAATGTTTTCACCACCACAAAATTGTTTAAATATCGTTGCTTTAATTATTGCTTTAACAGGTAGATGAACCTTGATAGCAAAGAGTGTTAATTTTGAAAAGACTTTTACCACGCCCGCTTTTTTCATAAAGGTAAATAACCATAGAGATCGCTTAAGATCCCAATCTGTTTTTGTTAAAAATGCTTTATGTGTATTATTAAACATTATTTCGTTTCCTTTATCCATAAATAATTAGTTCTTCAAATATTTAACAATCACTTTTAATAAAGGGATTGTAATTAATAATAGTCCAATTGAAATGATAATGCCCGCTATTGTAAAAACAGTTAAATAGGGTGAAATGTTTTGCATTATTTCTTGAAAACTTAATTTATCTTCAATAATTAATCTGCCTTTTTCGGCACCAGCAAAAAGTAACGAAGAAAAAAATATTAGTAAAAAAATATTCATCAACCAAAATCCTGTAACAATCAATTTTGTTTGGATTTTATTGAAAGTACATTTAGTTACATCACAAATTAAAAAAAAGCAAGATGCCAGCAGTATCATCGTATTAATGCCTATTGTCGAACCCATTGCATGAGCAACAGTAATGTGTGTTCCATGAGAAAAAATATTTATAGCGGGAATTGAAATAGCTAAAGCAAGTATCAAATTTATAAAAATCCAAAAGTCCGATGCGGCAATAAATTTATAGGATAATAAATGAAAATGTTTTTTAGCTTCACTGACACTCGCCTTCCAATTCCATATTAATTTTGCAAGAATTAGTAGCTCTGTCATACTTATTGCATAAGCAAAATATCTTATCCAAAGTGCTGAAGGGACAATATAAATATGATGCGCCCAGCCAAATAATAAATTAGTAAATCCAAGAAAGTACATCAAAAATGCAAGCTTTGATTTAGCAATTTTTGCGTCATCATTTATCCGTTCCATCACAAAAATTGCTGTGCCATACACTAGCATATTCCAAGATCCAACCAATGCACCATAAGCCTTCCATTGGATCGTAATGTCTCTCGCTATATTATCACTAAAATAAGGGAATAGCCATAAGTATGACTCGGAAAATGTAAATAAAAAAAAGAATATACCTGTTCCCCACATCCATAAATACACAGGCCATTGACCAACTTTTTTAAATACAGTTTTAAAATAATTAATTCCAAAAAGAATCCATGAAATTACGATAGGGATTGCTAAAATTGGAGGGAACTCCCAATATTCTCGTCCACCAAATTTTCCAACAACATAGCAACTGAGGATTACAACTCCTGTACATAAAAATATCCAAAAATGTATTTTTGGAAGCCTGTTTGAAAATAATGGAAGGTTGCAATATTTTGGGAGATAATAATAAATACCTCCAATCGAACTTAAAAATATCCACGCAACAACAAGTCCCACATGCAAAGGTCGGCATTTAAAAAAAGGGAGATTGTTTAAAAAGCCAGGAATAATAAATTGTAGTGCGCTTATACTACCAAATAAAATACCACCTAATAATGATAAAATTGCAAGTAAAATAAAAACAATACTTATTTCTTTTTTATTTTTTGTGCTGAGAAATGGTTCCACTATAATTAATATTAAAATATTTTACAGGAGAAACTCCTGTTTTATCTAAATAGTCTAGGTAAGCAATTAATTCATTCATTTCATTCTCTTTTAATTCATAATTAGGCATCCTAACAGTTCCATTGCTTAAAAATGCTTTTGCATAAATTGGCCCTTTGTTTTTTTGAGAAATTATATTTGTTAAATCGGGTCCCATATATCCACCCAATCCATAAAGTTGATGACAGGCGATGCAATTGTATTTTTGAAAAAGTAATTTACCTTTTTTCGATTGTTCGTTTAATAAATTCAATCCAGCATCATTTGATGTTCCAATTGTATAAACAACTATGGTATATATAAAAAATAATAAAATCAATGATGTGAATATTATTTTTTTTATAAATAAATTCATTTATTTAAGCTGTTGTTAAAATTGTAAATACCTTGCGTTA